>JAJTDS010000012.1 GCA_021298605.1 Rickettsiales bacterium | reverse complement strand
AATTAGAGCAATTTTATATTTTCCTCAACAATATTGTAAAAAAAATTTACCTTAAAGAGATATTCTTGAGGATCTTTAATTTTAACCAAAGAAGATTGATCTGCATTTATTTTATCATATAATCTTGTTAATAAAAAACGGGTAGAAGCAGCCAAATTCATAATGCCAAATATTTTTTTTTCAGCAACAGTAATTAGGCGATATTTTTGATAACCATTAATTAGGGCAGAAAATTTATTGTAATTAAATTTTAAAACATCAAAACACCATGCATTCACTGCTATTGCAAGATCATATATTAAAATATCATTAGCTGCAAAATAAAAATCAATAACCCCAACCAATCTTTTACGATTATTAAAAAAAACATTATCAGGAAATAAATCTAGATGCACAGCACCAACCTCCAATTCACCATTTTTTGACCAATTAATCTCTAAAAAATCAATAATTTTTTGCAATTTATTAATTGAGATATCTTGCTTTTCAATTATATTAGTAAGATTACTTTGTATTATTTTTTGATTTATTTTTTTAAATAAATCTTTAAAATTAGCAACCGATAAATCATTTTTACGATATTCAACAAAATTAGCAGTAGAATTATGCATTTTACCTATTAACTCACCCAATTCTTGACAATGCTTAATATCAATGTCGCGATAACATCCATCAACACTACTTTTAAGCATTCTTCCCTCTAGAAACGATACAATAATTGCAGGTTTATTTTTGATTTTATTGATTATCGAACCATTGATATTGGAAATTGGAGATGGGCAAGGAATTTTTTTACTCGCTAAATGTACTTTTAAATTGATAAAATACGGTAATTCCTCATTTTTAATTCTTTGCTCAAAAATTGTTAAGATAAATTTTTTCTTAACATTGTTTTTTATAGTGGTAATAATGAAATTACTATTATCTATGCCATCAATAATTTCATTAAAATCAATCAATTCCCCAATTCGATAATCAGCTAAAAAATTAATAATTTCTTGTTTAGTTAAACGAGTATATACTGCCATTTTGCAATTTATTGAAATAAATGTTTTGATTGAGGGAAGTTGCCATTCTTAACATCATAAGAAAATTTAGAAACTGCATTCTCAATAATATTAGAAAGATTGCAATAATGCTCAACAAAGCGAGGTTTAAATTCTTGATTTAATCCCAATAAATCATCAATTACTAATATTTGACCGTCACAATCAACAGAAGCACCTATACCAATAGTTGGAATTTTTATTTTTCTAGTAATTTCTGAAGCAAGAATTGCAGGAACAGCCTCAATAACTATAGCAATTGCTCCCGCATTAGCAATCATAATACTATCTTCGATTAATAAATCTGCAGTTTGTTTATCTTTTCCTTGATATTTATAGGAACCAATTTTATCAATTGATTGAGGCATTAAGCCTATATGAGCAATTGTAGGTATATTATTTTTAACAAGAAAATCAACGGTAGAAATTAGGTTTAGCTATGCTTAACCGCCTTAACAACCGCCTTAGAATGATTTATCATTGTTTCGAGACTAACTTCGATAGTATTTGAAGCCCCATAAATTGTCATCCCCAAAGAATCTCCAACTAGAATAATTTCACAAAAATTATCAATTATCTTGGCAATTGGAAAACTATAAGCAGTTAAACAAACTATTTTTTGCTGATTTTGTTTGAATTTAATTAGGTCTGATTTTTGTATTTTCAATGAAAGTAAGATAAAATAGTAAAAAATTTGAGATTAAAAAAAAATATATAAAAAATCAAGTTTTTTTTAGATACAAAGCTTTTTATTTAAAAAAATAAAATAATTAATTAGTTTTTACAAAGCTCAAATTGTATAACCGAAATTCTAGCAGAAGCAAAACCTGCCATACAGTAAGCTAAATAAAATTGCCACTTTTTAATAAATTCTTTAGAAAATCCACTATTGCTAATTTGCATCAATTTATCATTAAAATTATTAAGCCAATTTTCAATAGTTTTATAATAATCTAAACCAAAATTAAATTCTTCCACAACATTCAAATTATTATCATTAGCGAATTTTTTGAATATTGTTTTTGAAGGCAAAAAACCTCCCGGAAAAATATGTTTTTGAATAAAATCAACTCTTTTTTGATAATCATTATAAACTTCTTCGTCAATTACAATAGTTTGTATAATTGCTTTACCATCTTTTTTTAAGCAACGATGAATTGTTTGAAAATAATTATTCCAATATTCTTTACCAACCGCCTCAAACATTTCAATTGAAACAACATAGTCAAATAAATTTTTTTCATCACGATAATCTTGAATCTTTACTTTAATATCATCTTTTTTAATAAAACTATCGATAAATTTTGCTTGCTCTTGCGACAGGGTTAAACAGGTTATTTTGTGTTCTTTTTGAACTGCAAGATTAGCAAAACCACCCCAACCACAACCTATTTCTAAAATTTCAGCGGGCTCCTTAATTTTTGATAATATTCTGTTATATTTATTTTTTTGAGCCTGTTCTAAACCTTCTTGATAATTATTAAATATAGCAGAAGAGTAAGTCATTGTTGAGTCAAGCCACAATTTATAAAAATCATTACCTAAATCATAATGAGTTGATATATTTTTTTTACTACCTTTGCGAGTATTTTTGCGAAAATAATTTTCAATAATTAAAAAAAATGTTTTTAATTTATTGGCATGAAAAAAATCTTCCAATGATTGTTTGTTGAGAGCAAAGAATAACAGCAATTTCGACAAATCTTCACTTTCCCACATTTCTTCCATATAGCTTTCACCAAAGCCTATATCTCCTTTTATCAGAGATTGAGAAATCATTGATAAATCTTTGATTTTAAGATGAGATTGAGGGTTAAAAAAATCATCAAAATTCTGAACTACATCAATTTTTACCAATTTACTTTTTAAATTAGCAAGCTTAGCTTCACAATTAGAAACTTTAGCTCTAAAAAAATGCTTTGAACCATCTGGCAATTCAATATTAATACTACCAAACTCTATATTTTCTAAAGCTTGAAAAAATGGTAATAATCTTTCTATCATTTATTGGTTAAAATTTAGTTTTTTAAATAAGAGTTGGTAAATTTCTTAACTAATTCTACTGGTTTTTTGAATCTTTTAACCCCTTTCTTAAGCAAAATCAATGCCTGCCAATGTATTAAAAATATTACTTTGTAATTCATTAGAGGAATTTTCAAAAAAGCCTTAATAATATTAAAATCGGTTAGATCTTGAAAATCAACTGATAATCCCGTTTTTATTGATATTTTAGCTTCTTGATAATAATCAATTTTAATTCTGATATTATTTTTTACATCGCTTGGATTATAATCAAAATAAAAACAATATTCACCATTCCTTGCAAAAAAAGGGGAAACAAAAAATTCTTTATTTGCATAATAAGGCTGGTTATTTGTTATTTTTGAATAATCGTTATTGTTAATTATGTAGTAGTGAGTCTCTTTAAAAGTATTATTAACCTCTGCAATTACTGCAACTAAATCATTATCATCGTTAATACAAAGGTAAAAACTAACTGGATTAAAACACTTCCCCAAAACCCTTGGATGGGTCAATAGCATAATATTTTTAATATGATGAGGCATTCCCTCTTTGTTAAGCAAATTTCTAATATAATCAGCTATCGTAAGATTATTAAATGAATTATAACTTAATTTAAAATAATCATTTTCATAAAATGAAAAAAGATTAAAATGATTTATAGAGAATAATGAAGGTTTTTTATTTTTAATTTTGTCAAGATTTAGAAAAAGATAAAATAACCGATAATTAAAGGTATTTTTAGCAATTGCAGACCTTGAATGCCAAACTTTACCAATAGACAAATAACCAACTTTATTATAAAAATTATCTTCTTTCATTAAATATAATTTTTTATTAATAGTTAAGAATTTTGCCAAGGAGCACTAACCCCCAATTGATTGGCAACTTTAATTGCTGAAACTAAGCCATCTTCGTGAAAACCATTCCCTAAGTAAGCTCCACAATAATATATATTATCAAATCCTTGTAATTTTTCAACTTGCTCTTGAGCCTTAATAGAAACATTATTATAAACAGGATGATTATAAATAAAGCTAGCAAAAACTTTACCTTGATCTATTTTTTTGATCGGATTCAAAGTTACAAAAAGTGGAAATTGATTATCAATATTTTGCAAATTATTCATCCAATAAGTAAAACTACTGTTAATGATACTATCTTGATATGGATAATTGCCAACAAAGTTCCAACTTGACCAGCTTTTTTCATTAATAGGCATCATTGATTTATCGCAATGTAGAACGGCAATATTTTTTTGAAAAGTAAATTTGCTAAATAAATCAGATAAATTTTGATTATAATTTTTTAAAATTTTAAAAACTTCATCACCGTGATTAGCAAAAATTATTTTATCGTAAATTGCTAATTTTTCTATGCCATCTTGCATTACTTTTAATTGCAACTTATCACCACACTTAGAAACATCAACAACCTCACTATTAATAAAAACATTTCCCGAAAAAGATGCAATAATTTTTTTAATATATTCCCCACTTCCACCAATTACACTATGCCATTGTGGCTGATTATTAACAGTTAAAAGACCGTGATTATGAAAAAAAGTTACCAATTTTTTCAATGGATAAATTTCAGCAATTTTCATCTCACAGCTCCAAATTGAAGCTATCATTGGCAGTAAATAAAAATTTATAAAATATTTGCCAAATTTTTTCTGTTCTAAGAATTCTCCTATAGTTATATCCTGATTATTTTCAACTTCTAGAATAGCTATTTTATTGAAGCGAACAATATCTCTTAACATCAACCAAAATTTATAATTAAAAAAGTTTGTTATTTGAGAAAAAAGACCAGAAAAACTTTTGCCAGAAAATTCAAATTTGCCGTCATTAATTGAGCTAGCAAAAGACATTTTACTTGGGTGAGTTGCAACATTAAGATGCTTAAAAAAATTGGTTAAATTTGGATATGTTCGATGATTAAAAACTATAAAACCAGTATCAACAGCTATATTTTTGTCATTATATTTTATTTCAACTGTATTACTATGACCGCCAATATAATTATTTTTTTCATAGCAATCAATTTGATATTTTTGCGATAAAAGCCAAGATACAGATATTCCAGATATTCCAGAACCAATAACTGCTATTTTCATAGATTATTTAAAAATTTATTTGCAGAATTTTGAATTTTTTCAATGGTTTGCGAATCAAAATTATCAAGATTCCGGTAAGCCAAAGCAAGTCTATGATTATTATTTAGTAATTTTTTATTTTCCAGTAAAAAATTCCAATAAAGATAATTAAAAGGACAAGCATTATCTCCAAAGCGATCCTTAATACTAAATTGACAATCATCACAAAAATTTGACATTTTATTAATATAACTTCCTGAAGAAATATATGGCTTAGTGGCAACAATACCGCCATCAGCAAAAAGAGCCATACCATTTACATTTGGCAATTCAACCCATTCTATTGCATCAGCATAAACTGCTAAATACCAATCCGCAACTTGTTTAGGATTTATTTTTGCCAAGAGAGAAAAATTGCCGGTAATCATCAATCTTTGAATATGATGAGAGTAGGAATGAAGCCTAGTTTGTTTAATAACTTGATGCAAACAATTCATTTTTGTTTTATTTTCATTCCAAAAAAAATCTGGTAAATAGGTTCGATGATTGAAGAAATTTAATTCTTGATATTCTGGCATCTTAAGCCAATAAATACCGCGAATAAATTCTCGCCAACCAATAATTTGGCGGATAAAACCTTCTACTGCATTTAAAGGAGCAGAACCATTAAAATAAAGCTGTTCTGCCTGTTTACAAACCTCAAGCGGATCAAGCAAACCAATATTCAAATATTGACTAATATTACTATGAAATAAATAAGCCTCATTAGATATCATTACATCTTGATAATTGCCGAAATTATTGATTTTATGCTCAAAAAAATATTTTAATGCAATATTTGCATCTTTCTTAGTCGTAGCATAATTGAATTTATTTATATCACCAAAATGATCTGAAAAATTTGATTTAACATCACTTAAAACTTCTTTTGCAATATCATCAATATTGAAATTAATCGCTTCTTTGTTCATTTTTTTAAATTTATTATAGTCAATACTATCTTTGAACTTTTTAAAGTTTACTCTATTTTCTGCATCAAAATTGAATTTCTCTCCAATTGGCTGTAAACCTTTTTTACCGTTATCAAACATTAATATTTTTGTCTTTTTACGAATTTCACGATAAAAAAACTCCATAATTAACTTTTTTTTACCATTAGCAAAAATTTTGAAGTCAGCAAGAGAGCAAATAAAACGGTCATCTTCTCTTATCTCAACCTCTATTCCTGTTTTTAATTTAAGTGTTAAAAATTCTTGCAATAAACGATATTCTCCCGGATGGGTAATAATTATTTTTTTATATTGCTTTGATGATTCCTTGAGAAATGAAACAACTGCATCGCTAAAATTTCCATTACTAAAATGATGATTTATTTTAAAGTAATTAACTGCAAAATTAAGGTCCTTTAATTCAAGTGCAAAATGTCTCATTGCAGAAAAAAAGAAGACAATTTTTTGTATGTGATGCCTAATAAATTGCGATTCATTTTTTACTTCCATCATCAAAATATCATCTTCTTGCTTCTGAAAACCATTAAGACTAGATATTTTTTGAGAAAGTTGGTCGCCAAGAATAATTATTAAATTAGCCATAAAAAACGAAAAAGCGGGCAATTTTTAAATATATTGCCCGCAATTTTAAGAAATGTAATATTTTATTGAAACACTACTTAACAACAGTAACCGCTCTCCTATTTTTAGACATTACTGATTCAGTAGATCCAAAAAATGCTGGTCTTTCTTTGCCATAAGAAACAACCGATATTCTTGAAGAATCAATTCCTTTGCTCATTAGATATTTCTTAACTGCATTGGCTCTTTTTTCACCTAAAGCGATATTATATTCTCTTGTTCCTCTTTCATCACAATGTCCTTCAACTGTAATTTTTATCGAAGTTTCGCTATTTAACCAAGTCGCCTGTATGTCAAGAATTTCTTTAGCAAAATTATTAATCGAAGATGAATCATAGTCAAAAAATACTCTATCTTTTACTTCAACTTCTTCAACTTGACTTTCAACTTTTTTATCTGCTTCAGCTATTTTTTCTTCATTATCAAAAGTTTGGTAAGATTCACCTGTAGCTGGCTGATTTTGAGTTTGAGGCTGTTCTTCATTAATAATTTCTGGTTCAGGTTGAGGTTTAGGTTCTAAAGCTGGCTTTTGAGATTCTGGAACAATGTTTTGAACTGGCTTTTCTTCTACTATTGGGACCTTTTTAGTAGCACAAGAAGATGATAAGGCAATAATTAATAATAAAGCGCTAGTTAATGATTTATTTTTTTTATTCATTTGAAAATTAATTTAAGAGTTAAATAAAAGCGATTTTTAATTGGTTGCTACTGATTGTCAAATTATTTTTTTATAAGTAAAGTTAAATTGATTAATTTCTTAATTTTAAACATATTTAATCAATCATATCAACCTTAAGATTTTTTAAGTGGTTTACAATAAAGCTCTAATTTATGACCAACTAGTTCGTAGCCAAAATCTTTAGCGATTTTAATTTTAAGATTTTCTAATTCTTGATTAAAAAATTCATAAACTTCTTGATTAGTAATATCGACCAAATGATCGTGATGATCATCATCGTGATTTGTTTCATATCTAGCCCTTCCCTTACCTTGAAAATCATGGCGAGTAATTAAACCCAACTCCTCAAACATTTTTACAGCTCGATAAACCGTAGCAATACCGATTTTTTTATTAATTTTACTAACTCTTGCAAATAATTCTTCTACATCTGGATGATCATCGCTTTGAGATATTATTTTTGCAATCAATTTACGATTTTCAGTAAGTTTAATGCCTTTTTCCAAACATATTTTTTCAATAGAAATATTTTTCATATCAAATATTAAGTTAAGATTATTGCCAATCTGGGTCAGTTGCTCCTTCATTAGAAGTCGTAGGAATTTGATGTTCAAAACCAGTCACTACATCAATAATATAAAGCTTAGGAATACTTTCAAAACCATAAGGAGATGCTTTTTTTGAATATATTAAATAACGGCCATTTGGCGACCATCTTGCCCCCTCTACTATATAACCACTAGTGAGTATTCTTTCATTTTTACCACTTGCAAGCATTACACCTATATGAAATTTATTATTTTTTATTTTTGTAAATGCTATCATTTTGCCATCTGGAGACCATACAGGCTTTGAATATGACCCACCATTAAAACTTATTCTTTCAACTTTACCAAGAGCACTATCCATAATATATATTTGCTGACCATTTTCTCTATCGGAAGCAAAAGCTATCATTTTTGCATCAGGAGAGTAAGATGGAGTGGTGTCTATTGCGGGGTGACGAGTTAATTTTCGAGCAACATTTTCCATTATATTTAATTCATAAATATCACTATTAGAATCAATGATAACAGATAGTGCGAGTATATTTGGGTCGCTAGGGTGAACCGCTGAAGCAAATGTTGTGCCTTTAAAACCACCAACTTTTCTACTTGTCATATCTTCAAGATTAAGAGAAAAAACCTGCGGACGACTATCAAAATATCTTAAATAAAAAATTTGATTAAGTTTTTTAGAAAAAATTGGTGTTAAAACCAACTCCTTTCCATCTGTTAAAATAGTGCGATTAGAGCCGTCAAAATCAATAAGATTAATTCTTTTAATTCTTTTATTTGCAGGCCCAGTTTCCGAAACATAAAGTATTTTTGAATTAAAGTGACCAGATTTTTCACCGGTTATGGATTTGAAAATTTCATTAGAAATTGTATTTGCCATTTTTTTATAATTATCTCTATAAGTAGAATAAAGCTTTCCCATTACTTGCTTTTCGTCAAGAGTATCCCACATTCTAATTCTTATTTGTAAAAAACCCTTATTATCAAAAGATGGCTCCGCAACAACTAAGGAATCAACCCCTAATCTCTGAAGTTGTTGAAAATTTGGCATTACATCAATATTTATTGGCATCATATTAATTGCATCAGAGAGAGAATCGGAAGTTGTATTTAACTGAGCATCGTCATTGAATTTTATGTTGTTATAATTTGAAAGTTTCTGTCTTATTGCAACTTTAAATAAGCCAGTAGTTTGAAGATTATAATTAATTTGATTCAGCACCTTCTTAGCATCGCTATTTAACACAGAATTATCGCTATTAAAACCAGCAAAAACAACAGTTGCTACTGTTTTATCTTCTCCCTTTATTGATATTACAGTTTCTGCATTAGCATTAAAAAGAAAAGTAAATGATATGAATAAGATTAAAATAAAAATTATATAACGATAAAATATCATTAAAGACTCTCAATTGTTAAGTTGTGATTAGTATAAACACATAATTCGGCGGCAATCTTCATAGATTTTTTAGCTATATCTTCGGCACTTATACCTTCAATATCAATAAGAGCTCTTGCTGAAGCTAAAGCAAAATTACCACCTGAACCAATTGCCGCAAGTCCATATTCTGGCTCAAGAACATCACCATTACCAGTTAAAATTAAAGAAATATTTGCATCAACTACTATCATCATCGCTTCCAACCTTCTAAGATATTTATCAGTTCGCCAGTCTTTGGCAAGCTCAACACATGCTCTAAGTAATTGCTTTGGGTATTGCTCTAATTTGGCTTCTAATCTTTCAAATAAGGTGAAGGCATCTGCTGTGGCACCAGCAAAACCAGCAATTATTGAACCATCTCCTAATTTACGAATTTTTTTGGCATTAGATTTCATTACGGTTGAACCAAGAGAAACCTGACCATCTCCAGCAATAACAACTTTTCCGTCTTTTCTAACCGACAGAATTGTTGTTGCATAAATTTGTTGCTGATTTTTATGTTCTAGCATTTTGTTTTATTAATTTATTTATTAATTCTTAACCACCACCAATAAAATGAACAATTTCAAGACTTGAACCCTCTTCTAAAATTGTTGTTTCAAAATTTTGGGGATGTATAATTTGAAGATCTTTCTCAATGGCAATTTTTTTAATGTCAAGCTTTAAATCTTCAATTAAAGAACTTAAACTATAACCTTCTTTAATTGAAAAATTTGTTCCATTTAGAATTATGTTAATTTTAGACATTATTCAAGTAAATAAGTTTTAAATTCGGCAATTAATGTAATTGAAACTAAATTATAATTTTATAGCAATAATATTTAATAATTAACTCAAAGCTTATTTAATATTTTTTTAGTTGCAAGAAAATTATCAGCTATTAGAATTAATAAATCATTACCAATTACCAAAAATTTTTAATTAAAATTATGCATAGCTTCGGCTACCTCTACGACATCTTTATTTTATTGCTTGCATCCTTTGCTGTTGTTATTGTTTTTAAACAACTAAAATTAAGTCCGGCCCTTGGTTATCTTGTCGCTGGAGCAGCGATTGGTCCTTTTGGCTTTGGCATACTTACTAGCACCGAAACAACAAAATCAATAGCCGAACTAGGAATCGTATTTCTACTATTTGCAATCGGACTAGAATTAACCTTTGAAAAACTAATTGCCATCAAAACTTATGTTCTTGGTTTTGGCAGTTTACAAATAATTGCAACCGCAACAGCAATTGCTATAATCTGTCATAAATTTTTTGCAATTAATCTTGAAAGCTCAATCATTATTGGTGGCGCACTAGCATTATCGTCAACAGCAATAGTTATGCAAGTGATAGCGGAAAATGGAGAAGAAAACACCAGAGTTGGAAGATTATCTTTTGCAGTTTTATTAATGCAAGATTTAGTAGTTATTCCAATCCTAGTTTTATTACCTCTACTTGCAAATAAAAAACTAGCAATTATGCCAGCTCTTGGAGAAGTAACCGTAAATGCAATAATGGCAATGACATTAATATTTATATCAGGAAGATTGTTTCTTAGACCAATATATAGAATTATCGCCGATTTAAAAAGTGATGTTTTATTTCTAAGCTTCACTTTAATTATAGTCTTTGGATCAGCACTAATTAGCAATAAAATGGGACTATCTTTTGCTCTTGGTGCATTTATTGCAGGGTTGATGGTTGCAGAAACTGAATATCGCTATCGTGTTGAAGAAGAAATAATATCTTTAAAACATTTGTTAATGGGTTTATTTTTTATGTCAATCGGCATGTCATTTGATTTCGATCTTTTATTAAAAAGCTTGCCATATATCGTTTTATTATCTTTAATTTTAATTGCAATTAAGGCTTCGATAATTATAGGTTTATGCAAATTATTCAAATTTCCTCTAGCTCCTTCCATTCATGCTGGCTTACTACTTGCTCAAGGCGGAGAATTTGCTTTTGTTGTGTTTGTTATGGCAGTTCAAAAAAAATTAATTGAACAAGATTTATCTCAATTTTTAATTACTATCGTAACCTTCACAATGGCACTAACACCAATAATAGCAAATATCGGCAGAAGAATCAAAACAGTTCTTTATACTAAAGATGTTTTAAAAGACAATAAAATAAAAAGAGAAATAGACGAAATATCCAATCACATTATAGTTGTTGGATTCACAAAAGTTGGTAAAATAATTAGCTACATCTTAAAAAAATCAACTAAAAATTATATCATTATTGATAATAATCATCGCTTAGTCAGAATCGAAAAAACCAACGGATACAACATATGCTACGGCGATGCAATGAATCTTGATATATTGAAATATATTGGCATTGAAAGAGCAGAATCAATAATAATAGCCATGGAAGATGAAATTACCTGCATGAAAATAACTCGCTTTATTAATCAAAATTTTCCAGAAGTTAATATAGTAACAAAATCAGAAAATATAAAAAACGCTGATAGATTCAAAAAAATTGGAGCGAATTTAGTAATATCAAAAAATGTTGAAACCGCTTTACAGCTTAGTAAAGCAGCACTAAGATCAATAGGCATAAATCATAATGAAATAGAATTAATATTAACAAATTTTAGAGATATGGACTCCGAGAGCTTCAAAGAAATAATCAACGAAAATAACCAAAATTAAATAATATTTAATCAATGCAGATAATTCGTAGCCTTAGAAATATTAATATTGAAGGCAATTCCGCAATCATGATAGGAAATTTTGACGGTATTCATCTTGGTCATCAAGAAATAATAAGAAAAAATCTTGCAATTGCCAAAAATAAAAATTTAAAAACATTATTGATAACTTTCGAACCTCACCCCATTAAGTTTTTAAAACCAGATAATAATTATGATTTTCGAATAACTTCTTTAAGTGAAAAATTAAGAATTCTTAAAGATTCTAGGCTTGATTATGTTGCAATACTACCTTTTAATCGCAATTTATCAGAATTTTCTGCTAGCGATTTTTTGCAAAAAATATTGCTTGAATCTTTCAAAATGAAGCATCTCACTATTGGCTATGATTTTATTTTTGGAAAAAACAGAACTGGTAATTTTGAATTTTTACAAGCAGAATCTAAAAAATTTGATTTTACCATTAATCGGGTAGAAGAAATATTAATCAATAATCATAAATGCTCCTCAACTATCATTAGACAACAGATAAATAAAGGCTTTATAGATCAAGCAAATCAATTATTAAATCGCTTTTTTTCAGTCGGCGGAATTATTATTGAAGGGAAAAAAATTGCTCAGGAAATAGGCTTTCCAACATGCAATATCAAGCCTACCTATCATATTGTTAAACCAAAATTTGGAGTTTATGAATCTCTAATAAAAATTGGCAATCAAGAAAAATTATTAAAATCGATAACAAATTTTGGCATTAGACCAACTATTGAAAACACTAATTCACCAATTTTTGAAACCCATATCTTAAATTTTAATCAAAAAATTTATCAACAAAAAGCAACTATTTTTCTTAAAAAATTTATTAGAGAAGAAAAGAAATTTAATAATATTAGGCAATTAAAAGAGCAAGTAGCTAGCGATATAAATTCAGTAATCTAATGCCTATAAAATATTTTATTTACAGGTTTTCACCAACTCAAATATAACAGAATTTCTACCTTCAATCTTTGCCTTCCTTTGATATTTTGTTTCAACCCAATCTAAAGGAAATTCTTGCCAATCTTTTGAAGATTTAGCTAACCAATACCAGCTATCGCTTTGGTTAATTGATGAGATTATTGCAGTTTTATAATCATCATGATCTGTGGCAATAATTATCTTACCTTCTTGTTTAACCTTTTTTGCCAATAAATCAAGAAAATTTTTGTTAATTAACCTTCTTTTGTGATGCTTTGATTTTGGCCATGGATCAGGAAATAAAATAAAAATATGATCCAAAAAATTATCAGCCATATTATCAATTAAAAATCTAACATCTTGACGATATAAGCAAATATTATCAAGAGGTGAGTTTTTCAACATTGATAAAATATTAACCAATCCATTAAGATGAGGCTCGCAACCAATAAATAATTTATTGCTATTAATACTTGATTTATTAAAGATAAAATCACCAAAACCACTTCCTATTTCAAGAAAAACCTCTGTAAAACCTGAAAATTCAACTTTATTAACAATATCCTGAAAATTATTTATTTCATATTTTGGCATTAAATTTTCAAATAGAAAATTTTTATGATTTGAGAATTTTCGACTTTTAATTCTACCAAAACTACGAATTAATTTTTTTTCTTTATGATGAGAGTTTGATAATTCTAGATTCATGACGACAACCAAGAAATTTAGTAGTTAAAAATACCTTACTTATTGCTAATGCAATATTAGGCTTGATAATTCTGGCTCCAAGACATAAAACATTGGCATTATTATGCTCTCTTGCCAATTTTGCAACCGCAACTTTATGACATAGTGCCGATCTTAGATGATGATATCGATTGGCTCCAATACTTATTCCAACTCCCGTTCCACAAATTAAAATACCAAAATTATCAACTATATTAATTGCTTGATTTTGATTATCAAATCTTGGCATTGCATATGCAAGCTTCTTGGCATAATCTGGATAATCAACAGAAATTTTTTCACTATCACAACCGAGATCAATAATTTTTATTTTTTCACCATTCTTTGAATTTATTTTAGCTCCTTCAAACTCTTTAATTAAAAAATCTTTTAATAAAAATCCAGCATGATCGGAGGCAAAATATATTTCCGAGGCATTGATTTTGGAAAGCCAATTTAATTTCATTTGATATTAAAATTTTGGTAAATTAAAAATTTATTATTGCGACTTCTTTTCAATTAAATCAACAATATGTTCAATTAATTGATTGCTATCAACCTTGTGATTAGGGGAGCCATTAATATAAACATTATGACGATTATTTCCACCGCCAGTTATACCTATTTCTGTATGTAATGCCTCACCCAAACCATTAACTACACAACCAAGTATCGAAACTGTAATTGGATTTTTTATATGAGCAACTCTTTTTTCAACTTCCTCAACTATTTTTATAACATCAAATGCTTGCCTAGCGCAAGAAGGACAAGAAATTATACTAACTCCATAATGCCTTAGATTAAGAGATTTCAGTATTTGATAAGCGACTTTTATTTCTTCGGTTGGATCCGCAGAAAGAGAAACCCTGATCGTATCTCCAATTCCTTGCCAAAGCAGACTGCCAAGCCCTATCGCAGATTTTATTGCCCCCGGAAGATAACTACCAGCCTCTGTAATTCCTAGATGAAGCGGGTAATCACAGCTATCCGCTAGCAATTTATAAGATGCAACTGCTAAAAATACATCGGAAGCCTTAACACTAATTTTAAAATTAAAAAAATCATTATCCTCTAAAATTCGCATATGTCTTTGGGCCGATTCAAGAAGTGCTTCAGGAGTTGGAGTACGATATTTATCGAGCAAATCAGCTTCTAGAGAACCAGCATTTACACCTATTCTAATTGAGCAACCGTAATCTTTTGCAGCCTTTACAACCTCTTTAACCTTATCAATACTACCAATATTTCCCGGATTAATTCTTAAACATTTTGCTCCTGCTTCAGCAGATTCAATAGCTCTACGATAATGAAAATGAATATCTGCTATTATTGGCACTTCGCAATTCGGTATAATTTTTTTCAATGCCAATGCGGATTCTTGGTCAGGAACAGATATTCTCATTAACTCGGCACCAAGCTCAACACATTTTGCAACTTGTGAGATGGTTCCTTGAATATCGGTAGTAGGGGTGTTGGTCATTGATTGTACTGCAATTGGAGCATCGCCCCCAATTAAAACATTCCCAATTGAAATTTGACGAGATTTTCTACGATTAATTGCCCTATAAGGTCTGATTTCATTAATTTTTTGTTGCATAATTTAAAAAATCTTAAGATTGAAATTTACTTTTATCAAATAAAGCAAATAGATTATAAAAGAATGTGGTTAAGAATTTGATATTATTTATTTTTGATGACTATCAATTTTAATATGATCAATTATTTTAGTTCCTAATCTTTCAAAATCTTCAATAATTAAGACCTGTTTACGACTAAAAAAATTAAAAGCTATCAAAGAAAAAATTGCAATAATTAAACCGCCAGCAGTTGCTATTAAAGATTGAGCAACTCCAGCAGTAATTCCATTGGGGTTGATTATTTCTGAATTATCGCCAATTATTTTAAAAGAATCCATCATACCAACAATAGTACCGAATAAACCAATTAATGGGGCTATCGTAACAATTGTTTCAAGTAACCACAATGAAGAAGATAATTTCTTTTCAATATTTTTAGCTTCATCAATTACTCTTGATTCTAACCACCAAATTGGGGTTTCTAAATTGTTTTGAGCTTGATTTTTTGATGCATTTCTTAAATTATTTAGTTGTAAACTATTATCAATAATGGCACTTAAAAACTGTTTATAAATATTTTTATTCTGAATTTTATCAAGATTATTTTTTAAATCTCTCCAATTAAAATTATATTTTTCAATTATTTCAATAATTTCATAATTAATTTTACAATCTTTGTAATAAAAAATTATTTTATCAATGGTAATAAAAATTGCCATAAAAGCGATTATTAGTAGCGGTGCCATTACCCAACCGCCTAATTTTATTGTGAGAAAAGTTGATGTTAAATTCATTAAAAGATTGCAATTTTAATATTCATATCTTCGACTTTATTATCAAAATATTTTACATTTGATAAATTTTTAACTTCAATCTCAAATTGACCAATATTTTCGACAAAGTTTATACTATCTGCCAAGACTTGATCTTTTATATATTCATCGAATTTTGACAATATTTTTTTAATTATTGGATTATCACTAGAAATTATTATTTTAACTCTTTTAGTAATTTCAAAATCTGCATCTTTACGGTTTTGCTGAATAGAGCGGATTATATCGCGGGCGAAACCTTCATTTTCAAGATCTTCATCAAGAATAATATTTAATTTAACCAAGCAATCATTAGTAGCAAGTGGCATTATTACATATTGCTCTTGATTATATTGATTAACCGATAATTTAAGCTCAAACTCGCCCTCTTCTAATATTTCATTGGCAATTTTTATTTTTGTAGTCTCTCCGTCAATCTTTTGCCATAAATTTTGCTTAATAGCATCTGTAAAATCTTTAACTTTTGCCCCATATTTGGCACCAATTTTTTTAAAGTTTAACTGCAATTTAAGGCTTGCTAGATCTCCAATCTCTTCTTGAAAAAAAACTTCTTTAACATTGATTTCGTCAGCAATAATTTCACGAAATAAACAAAGTTGCAAAGCATTACTGCCAATAATTGTAAGAGAATGAAGAGGTAATCTAACCCTTAAGTTTTTATTATCACGAATTGCTAAAGCAACACTGCATATTTCTTGAATTAGATCCATTTGAGCAACTAACTCAAATTCATTATCAAAAAACTCAACCGATGGATAATCTTGTAGATGAACAGAAGTTTTACGATTTATCATAATTTATAATTTTACCAACTTTCCAATAATAAAAGCTTGTTGATTATCTGCTTTTAGAGAATTTAAAATAAAATCAACATTTTCAGGACTTACAACTAACACCATACCGATACCACAATTAAATGTTTTCCTCATTTCTTCCTCACCAACATTACCAATTTTTTGTAAAAATTTAAAAATTTCTGGTCTTTCCCATGAATTATAATTTATATCTGCCATTAATCCTTTATTTAAAACCCTTGGCAAATTTTCAACCAAACCACCACCAGTAATATGTGCCATCGCCTTAATTTTTGAAGCTTTTGCTAATTTTAAACAAGAATTAACATATATTTTAGTAGGGGTCAAGAGTGTTTTATGAATTGGAGCACCACAAAATTCACTTTCAAAGTTAAGTGAATTTTTTTCTAAAATATAACGAACAAGAGAATATCCATTGGAATGAATACCACTAGAAGATAAACCAATTAAAATATCTCCTTCGCTTGTTTCTTTAGGAAGAATCAATTCTCTTTCCACCACACCAACGGCAAAGCCTGCAAGGTCGTAGTCCTCCTCTTGGTACATTCCTGGCATTTCCGCAGTTTCACCGCCAATCAAGGCACAATTTGCTTGTTTGCAACCATTTGCAATACCCTCAATAACCGATGAAGCAATTTTAATATCTAATTTTGAACAGGCGAAATAATCAAGAAAAAACAGTGGCTCTGCTCCTTGAACAATTAAATCATTAACTGACATTGCGACTAGATCGATTCCTATTTCGCTGTGATTATTGGTCTCAATGGCAATTTTTAACTTTGTTCCAACTCCATCAGTACAAGAAACAAGAATAGGATCTCGATAATTGCATTTTTTTATATCAAACAAAGCTCCAAAACCACCTAGACTTGGATTAGAGCCAATTCTAGCAGTTGATTTTGCAAATGGCTTTATGATATCAACAAGCTTATTTCCAGCATCAATATCGACACCAGAATCTTTGTAGCTAAGACTTTCTTTGGCAATAGACATTTTTTATTTAAGTTAAAATAATTGAAGTAATTATTGCAATATTAATTTTATTTTTTTAAAAATAAACTAAATATTTAAAATATGTTAAGTATAACAAACATCATAAACTTTATGTACAGGAAAAACCTAGCAATTATTCGATTATTAATATCTATATTTGGAATTATAAGCTTTATAAGCAATTCCTCAGCTCAATCTTTTCGCCATCCACTTCCTTCGCAATCTCAACAAAATAAAGAGGTCAATAACTCTACCAAACCTTTAATAAAGGAAAGTAACGAAATAAAATCAAAACCAAATCTAGAAAAACTTGCATCAAAATATTCGGACAACTCTAAAAACAGTCCTTATCTTATACAAAATATACAAGTTGAAGCAAATGGAAAATCGGCTAATGATGCCAAAATAATTGCCACTAAAAATGCTAGAAGACAAGCATTAACAAAGCTTATAGAAAAATTAAAAATTAGCAAAAATATTGAAAAAATTTCCGATAATGAATTAGAGCAAATGATTAAATCAGAACAAATTTTGCTAGAAAAATTCTCCAATAATAATTATCAAGCAACCTTAAATATTAGTTTTTCAAAAAAATTTATTAATTTTTACTTAAAAAATAAAAATGAAAACCCTTTAAATAACAATGATTCAATAAAAAATCTTACTACAAATAATAAAATTGAAAAATCAAAATTAGAAGATAGTAACAACAAAATCAATACATTGATCCTTCCCGTAAAAAAACAAGGCAATAATTTTATAATCTGGGAAGAGAAAAACGACTGGAGAAATTCTGTAGAAAAATCACTACAAAAAAGCAACATAAATTCTAATAAAGAAATTTTAGTTGTAAAAAATGAAATTAATAATCTTGAAATAATCAATAATGAAAATTTTGAAGATCTTCAATATCTCGATTTTGAGCCAATATTAATTCAACAAAAATCAGATAATCTTTATTTGGCAATATTTGAGTATGATGAAATTGAAAATAAGGCAAAAATTACTGTAAAAAATTTTTCTAAAAGCCCTAAAAAAACAGTTATCTTAAATTTTGTTAATGTTGAGTTTTTAAAATATTCAGAATTAATCGATAAAGTATCTTTAAAATTAATTGAATATTTATCAAATAATAACAATTCAATTAATAATGAAGCGAATCAAAACAATATAACTCTTGATATAGAAATAAATGATTTTGAGAGTTGGATAAAAATTCAACAAAAAATTATTAATAGTGGTTTAATGAGCAATATTTTCTTAAAATCAATTTCCAAACAAAAAACTACAATATCCGGCAATTATCTCGGGAATAAAAATAAAATCATCGAAGATTTTAAAAATATAGATTTATCAATAAAAAAGAAAGAAAATGAAGAAAATAAATTTATTGTTTCTATAATTAAAAAACAAATCAATGAAAACAGTTCAGATTAATTTAAAAACAATAATTATTATTGCAATAATAACATCAATAATATTGTTTTTTAATCTTGCAAAAAATATTATTGAACCCTTTATTTATTCAATTGCAATTGCTTATATATTAAATTCTCTTGTAGTTTTTATTGGCAAAAAGTTTAATATTCGGCACAATCATGCTGTTAACATTATCTTTATTTCCTTTTTAATATTGGTTATCTTGATTGCATTTTTTATCATGCCATTATTATATCGCCAAATAACTAGCCTTATAACCAACCTACCCAGCTATATCAATAATTTTTTTGATAACATAAACCCAATTATCAATAATTTCTTAAACAAGAAACAACAATTTATTAATCCACAAGAAATAACAGAAAAAATATCAAGCGGAATAATTAATTATTTTAACCAATCAAGTCAGAACATAACTGCAAGCATTTGGCATTCATCACTTTCAATTTTAAACATCTTTTCAATAATTTTTATCGCCCCTATTTTAATTTTTTACTTCCTTAAAGATTGGAACTCAATAATTAAAACAGCTAACAATTTACTTCCTAAAAAAAACTCTGATGATGTCAAAAAAATAATTAAAGAAATAGATTCTATATTAATGCAATATTTACAAGGACAGTTAAATGTTTGCATAATTTTAGCCTTATTTTATGGAATATCACTTAGCTTAACATCGCTAAGCTTTGGCTTAATTATTGGTTTGCTTACTGGCTTATTTTCTTTTATCCCCTTCATTGCAATAATATCTGGCTTCACTACCGCATTAATTGTTGGTATCTTTGATTGGGGTTTTGATTTTTACAAGCTATTGCTTATTAGCGGTATATTTATCTTTGGGCAATTTATGGAGGGTAATTTTATTACCCCTAAATTAATAGGAGACAAAATCGGAATCCATCCATTATGGATAATATTTAGCTTATTCTTTTTTGGATCAATATTTGGCTTTATAGGAATAATATTTGCAATGCCTTTAACTGCAATAATATCGGTTTTTATTAAACATTTAGTTGAGATATATCGAAATAATTTCATAAAATAAATTATGTATAAAAAAATAACTAGAATCTTGTTAATAAATATTATTTTTATAATGCTACTTAGTTGCAATGCAAATAATAAAGGCTTCCATCAACCAATTACACTAGATTTAAAAGTGCCAGAGGGGCCAATAGAATATCGTGCTGGATGGCATGACGGTTGCAAATCTGCATTGGCAACAAGTAATAGATTTTTAAATTCTTGGGTTTATAAAAGAAAAGGTGGTCCTGATTTTGGTAACGGATCCTTTCAAGCATTGCCCGGTTATCAGAAGGGGTGGTCTCAAGGCATGTTTTCTTGCGTATTACACACTTACACTTTTGTTGAATACAGATCTTTTAAAGATGCACCTTTACAATCATATTAATCTTTACAAATGATAAAAAATATCTTAAAAATTATTTTTATAACTCTAGTTATAAGTAGCTGTTCTGAAGAATCTAAATTAAAATTTAGAGCAAGGTTTGCATCTTCAAAAACAGATGACAAAGTAAGAATTATGCCCGTAGACCCAAATTCTTCTCAAGATTTTAAAGATGGCTGGAGAGATGGTTGCGAAGTTGGTATTTCAGCTGGAGCAAATACTTATTATAAAAGTTTTTATAAAAATAATAAGGCAGATGGCTACAGAATGATGAATTCTCCCGATTATGAAATGGCTTGGACAAATTCATTTTGGCTTTGTTATCGCTATAAATATGCACATCACAAATCAAATGTCTGGACATCCTATTTTTCAGGATATCGTTAATTAAATTTTTTAAAAATATATGGAACTATACGAAATAATAAAAGCTTTTCACATAATTTCTATTATTGCTTGGATGGCCGGATTACTCTATCTACCAAGAATATTCGTTTATCATTGTCAAGTAGAATATGATTCTCAAGCATCTCAAATTTTTGAAAAAATGGAAATTAGACTAATGAAAATCATAATGAATCCTTCAATGATAATAACCATTATTCTTGGATTATATTTAGCTTATCAAATTGGCTTTGAGCAAAAATGGATTCATCTCAAAATTACTTTAGTAATTCTACTAGCAATATTTCACATGTTTCTTGCTAGATGCAGAAAAAACTTTGCTAAAAATCAAAATAATTATAGTGAAAAATTTTACCGAATAATCAATGAGGTACCAACATTATTAATGATAATTATAGTATTTTTAGTTATTTTAAAGCCTTTTTAAATATAAAATGACAAATAATTTATATAAAAAAATTGAAGTTAAAACAAACAATACTCAATATCCTATAATTATTGGCAAAAATTCTTTACAAGAATTAGAGTCGTTTTTAAAAAATAGTAAATATAGCAAGGTCTTTATAGTTACCGATGAAAATGTCCATAAACTTCATTTTACTAGACTCAACAATATCATCAATAAAATCAATATAACCTCACATTGCTTAATCACTGAAGCTAGTGAAAAATCCAAATCTTTTAATAATCTTGAAAAAATCTGCGAAGAAATTATCTCATTCAACCCCGATAGAAAATCTCTAATTATTGCTTTTGGTGGCGGAGTAGTAGGAGATTTATCTGGTTTTATTGCCTCGATTCTATTAAGGGGGATTGACTTTGTTCAATTACCAACAACATTGCTAGCTTCTGTTGATAGTTCAGTGGGAGGTAAAACCGCTATTAATAGCAAATTAGGAAAAAATTTAATTGGTAGCTTTTATCAACCAAAATTAGTTATTTGCGACACCGATCTACTATCAACATTGCCAATTCGCGATTTAAGATCTGGATATGCAGAAGTATTAAAATATGGTTTAATTTTTGATAAAATATTTTTTCACTTTTTAGAAGAAAATTACCATAAAATCTTTTCTCTGGAAGAGGAGATTTTAAAAGAAATAATTTTTAAATCTTGCGAAATCAAGGCCAATATTGTTGGAATTGATGAAAAAGAACAAAATATAAGGGCATTACTAAATTTTGGTCATAGCTTTGGACATTTATTTGAAACCGAAACTAACTATTCAAATGAATTACTACATGGCGAAGCAGTGGCACTAGGAATGGCAATGGCAAGCAAAATGTCTTTAAATTTTCAATTAATTAATTTAGAGGAATATCAAATAATCATTCAACATCTTGAAATTGCTGGATTTATAATTGATCCAAAAAAAATCAGAAGTTCTTGGAATATTAATAATCTTACTTCTAACCTTTATCGCGACAAAAAAGTTGAGAATAATTCACCAACTTTTATCTTACTTGAATCAATAGGCAAGGCAGTTATTAAGAAAAATGTTGATATAAAAAAATTTCAACAAGTAATGAATGACTTTTTAAGCTAATGAAAGAAAAAAATATTGAAATAAACTGCTATCAATGCGATGAATCAATTGCTAAATCAATAGCACTTTTATTAACAAAAATTATCGAAGAAAAAAAAAGAGCCTTTATTTTAATAAATCAAAATAATCAAGAATTAGCTAAACAGCAAGCAAAAGATTTAGATGAAGGGTTATGGTCTTTTAGCAAAACTAAATTCATTGGACATAGTACAATTTTTGACCAAGATTTTAAACCAAATAGACAGCCCGTTCTTATAAGTAATCAAGAGGAAAACATTAATAATTCTGATTATTTAATTTTAACCACAGAAGCAACAAAAAATTTTATTTCTAAATTCGAGAAGACTTGCTATTTCTATAATGAAGATAGCGATTATAGCTCAAGAATAATTTCTCAACTAAGAGAAATCGCAAGAAAATTTAACAGCTATAAAAAATTTCAAGGAAAATGGATAGAGAAGTAAGGTTCGCCAACTGCTGAAAACACTATTTACAAATTATATTCTATCTAACAATCCCCTATTTTGAGCCCCCCCTTATATAATTATGTAATCATTGCGAAAGCACCAATTCAGCAACTTCTTGCAGGATGACGAGGGGGGGGGGTACAGG
>JAJTDS010000046.1 GCA_021298605.1 Rickettsiales bacterium | reverse complement strand
AAATAGTATTAGGGTTAATTGCATTTTCTGGATAAGCAACATGCCCCTGCTTTCCTGTAATTTTTAGCGAAAAATTAATACTACCTCTTCTGCCAATTTTTATCATCTCACCTAAATGATTAGGGTTGGTTGGCTCGCCAACAATAGCATGAGTTATTGGCAATTGTTTTTCTTTTATCCATTGTAAAATCTTTTTAGTGCCGTTAATGCCATCAGCCTCTTCATCATTGGTAATCAAAAAACCTATTGCAAAATTAATATTACCTTGCTTGCTAGCAATAAAATCAAGAACAGCAGAAATAAAGCAAGCAATCGCACATTTCATATCGCTTGCCCCTCTGCCAAATAATTTACCATTATCAATTGTTGCTGAAAAAGGGTCAAACTGCCATTTATCTAAATCACCAACCGCAACAACATCGGTATGACCAGCAAAATAAAGGGCTCTTTTAGCATTATTAGGGTTATAAATTGCATATAAATTATTGACGGGGTAGGAGCCATCACCATCAAAATCAAGAATATGGCAATCAAAATTATAATCTTTTAATAACTTATTAATAAATTCTATTACCTCTTGATGCTTGCCACTAAAAGAAGGGAAAGCGATTAGTTGTTGTGATAATTTAATTGATTGGCTATTTTTTATCGTCATTTTTTGTATTTATTTTTTGATTCTTCAAGTATCTTATCGAGATTTTCATCTTTAATACCAAATTCTTTTAATCTCTCTTTATATCTTTCATTCATCATATTTTCTGCATCTATCTCTGCGATTCCATTTCTTTCCGCTAACTCTTTTACATCTCTTTTGTTCAAATAATCATTACCAATATAAGATTTAACCGCTTCTAACATATTTTTATTAAATTCTTTTTCTTGTTTAGACATTATCTTCATATTATTTTTTAATGCTTGTATTTGATCTTTACTAGCATTCATTGCAAATTCTTGCATTCTGATATTTTTGAAATCTTTAGATTCTAAACTTTTTTCAATTCCTTTGTCGATATTTCCCAAAAACTTTCTTTTTCCATTGCTACCTTTAATGCCTTGTTCAGGGTGGATAAGTAAGTAAGAATCTTTAAGTACCCTAATTTTTGGATTGCTAATATAAAGCTTATTGGCACCCGCTTTCTCATTATTTTGTTGAATAGCTGGCTTGCTATTATTTATTGGAATATTGTTTTTTTGCCCTTGATTTGCATTTGATTGAATCTGCTGTTGATTAGAAATAACATTATTGCTTACCTTAGGAGTTTTATTCTCAGGGACGACAGTTTTAACCTTAGGAGCAACAGGAGTTTTATCCTTTAATTGATTTTGATTATCGCCTTGATTTAAAACTGACTCTTCCTTTTTGTTATTAGTTAATTCTGCGGAAGGCTGATCGCCAATATTATTAGCATTATCTTGATTATCTTGAGAATTCTGCTCTTGCGACTGATCTTGATTATCTTGAGGATTCTGCCCTTGCTGCCCCATATTTGATTGAACAGCTTTAACCTCAGGAACGACAGGTTGAGTCTTAGAGATGTCAGAATTTGTGTTTTCTTGATCGGTTTCTAGTAAATCTTTTACATCTTCTTTCTTACCATCAATTGTATCATTTTTCTGCTCTTCTACATTCAATCGATCTTGATCACCTATTTCTTGTTCTTTTGACTGATTTTGATTATCACCACTTTTGTTGTCATTAATTGCATTATTTTTCTGCTCTTCTACATTCAATTGATCTTGACCACCTATTTCTTGTTCTTTTGACTGATTTTGATTATCATCACTTAATTTTTTTTTTCCCCCCTCACCTCCTGCATATTGATTATTTTCTTGAATTTGTTGTACCGCATCACTTTTACCACCTGCTAATTTAGACTGTTGAGAAGATTGAATATTGGAATCGCCCTGATCTTTCTTATTGGAATATTGATCAAGATTATGCCTATAATCTCTTCTTTCATTATTAACAGAACTGCCAATTTTTCTTACTAACCCCACTCCCTTCTGTTGGGCACTACGAATTGAAGAATAAATTGATGTCAATTGACCAAGAGACTTAGTAGCGGAGCTCCAATTTCCACCATCTACAGAAGAGCCTCCAACTAATGCTCTTGCTAGATCTGGTATTTTAGCACCAGCAAATGAGAAAATTATAAACAAAAATGCACTTTTAAAGATTGTTATAATCGCCAATTTATTGTCTATCAAACCAACTAATTGTGGAATTCCAATACTCAATGCCTCAAAACCTGTATAGTTTTTAACCTTTGTAAGTCCAAATATACAATAAATACTATTACTATCCGCATTAACATCAATACCATCACAGTTAATATTTTTACTTTTACACAGATTTACAATATCTTGATTAGCACATATAATATCTTTAGGAGCTTCCTTACCATCACCTTGAAATATAGCACCCTTACCAACAATTACAGAATCAAATAAAGCAATAAAAATACCGAGATAGGCATATATTATCATTGGCTGAAAAGCATAGCCCAACAACTCAGATAACCAACTCTCGAAAATATTTTTTGTTTTATCAAAAAGTGCCATGGTTATTGTGATTGGAGAAACAAAAATTAAAATAATGATTGCCAAAATTGAAACTAAAAACATATGCAATGCCTGAATCACCAAATGAATTAGAAAAATCGCAAAAACCAAAACCGCAATAACAAATAATATTCCAAGACCGCCAGTGAAGAATCCCGCTAGAATAGTTAAAATTAAATTAGCAGTTGTCGCACCGGGAGCCATTCCTATTGCTCTAGCAATTTTACAATCGAGAGTATCCCACATTTTTAGATATTCATTACCAGGAGCATATTTAGGATTATTAAAATCAGAATTATATAAATAATTATATCTAGGAAACTGACAGCCATCTAAAAAATCAATATTATCACTTTTATTTGTATCTGCATTTTTTTTAGCATCTATATCAGCATCACTGACAAACATTAAACCAGCCAAAAAACTTGAGCTATCCATAACTCCTTTCATAAAATGTGCTTGCCAAGCATCACCAATCACAAAATAAATAATTACAGCAATTTTTGCAATATATCCAAAAATAAGTTTTTTATTTATTTCCTCTCCCATTGCTATCTTTCCACCAAGAAACATTACCGATAAAGTTAATAATATCTTGATTGCATCTTTCAGTTTTTTCTGAATTTTAACAAAAAATGAGTCTCCAGTGATTGACTGTCCTTTTATTTGAATATAGCCACTATTGCATTTTTCACCCTTAGGCTCCTCATTAGCATCAACACATTTTGTATAACCCGCCTTATTAAAAAAAGCATTTTCCAATGTTTCTTTAAAACATTGAACTATTGCCGAAGAAAAGCTATTGGTGCTAATAATGGAGGCGGTAGAATTATAGTTATTTTGACTATCTCCTTTCATATCACGACAAGATTGAGATATAAATGAACCGCTTAAATTTGAAGTTTTAAAATAAAGCTTATTTGGTATTTTCGAACAGTGATACATATATTGACAAAAATTGGCAATATTATATTTATTGGGGTCGCCATTTGCATTAGAACTATTAGACATTTCTTCAGTTCCGCCACCAAGAGGATGATTATAAGGACAAACAGAGTAAGTTTCAGCGCAAATATAACCTGCATTTTTTCTACTTTCGTAAATATTGTAATAAACTTCACCTTCAATTCCTTTTGTACCATTAGATCCATTGCCCCATAAAGAGCATTTAGTATCACCAATTTTACAAAACTTATAACTTTGTCTATGATCTGTGTTTATATTATATTTTTCACCATTTCTTTCAATACAAATTGTATTTTGCGATCTTTCTTGGCAACATTCAAAAGATCTGTCTTCGGATATTTTATCAATACCCAATAAAAAACGATAACAAGCAAAGGAGGGGGTTTCTTTGCTTCCCTTCATATAATATCTTTGATTTTCACTTGAATATCCAAGATATTTTATTCTTGCTTCAGAACTCCATCCTGCGGGATTCTTACAAGCATCAGCACCATTATCTTCATACTCAACCCCCCCATATATAAATTCTCTATAATCTTTATTTCCAATTTTTTTATAAGAAGGAGTTTTTTTAATATTATCAGAAACTTCAAAAGCTCTAGAGTCTTTAAAAATACCCTTAGTCCACACTCCACTATTATTAGCCCAACCCAACCAATTATGACCACATATTCTTGCATCTTCATAAGCATCTTTAGCAACTCTATAAACCACTGCAAAAGAACCAACCATAATACCATAGGATGCAATTTGACCAGCCCAAAAACCACAACACCTAGCCGCAGCTTGACAAGCCGCAGCTTTAGTAATTGGATCTGGGTTTAATGCACAAATAGATGTGTAAGAACCACACATACCACCATTTTTTGCTAAACCTATCATTAAAATAGCGGGGTTAAAAAATGAAGCTTTAAGAGCAGCATTAACTTCAGCACTTGCATCGGCAGGATTACATTGTTTAGATGCAACATAATCGGAAGTATTGGCAACAAGAACCGAGGTAGCCATTAATGTAAGGCATACTGGATTAGAAATCTCCCAATTAACATCTGGATTTCCCGTAAAAAAAGGATCAAATTTTAACTCATCTTTATCGCATAATTTAGTGTTGGGATTATATCTTATACCATTTCTAACTCTATCTCCAACTGAAGCATATAAAGATTTAGCAACAAAAGAAAATAATAAAATTAAAAAAATAGCAAAATTAAATATTTTACTAATTTTTTTTATATTCCAATTATTCATTCCAAACAATTTAAACATTAGGCTAAAAGGCTTAAATTATTATTTAACTTACTAATCAAAAAATTAATTTTTTGATTATTTGCCTTAAAAGAATAGCGGTTAGCAACAAAATAAGAACTAACATCTTTTATTTTCAATATTTCAACAAGATTATTTTGCAGTAAAGTTGCTCCTGTACTAACAAGATCGAGGGTAAAATCACATAAATTAAGATGCGGAGCTATTTCAATTGCACCATTTAGCTTTATCGCCTCAACTTGAATTCCAATTTGAGAAAAATAATTTTCTGCTAAATTCATATATTTAGTTGCAAGGCGAATATGGCTAGATTTTTGCAGGTCTTGTAAGTTTTTATTTAAAGAAGCAACCGAAATTCTGCATTTGGCAATTTTTAGATCAAGTAGTTTTAATATTTGGTCAGATGGAAATTCTTCCAAAACATCTGAACCACAAATTCCAATATCCGCAGAACCAAATTTAATAAAGGTAGCAACATCAAAACTGCGAACCTTTGCTATTTCTATTGATTCATCGCTAGTTTTAAAGATTATTTTACGAGAATCTTCATTAAAAAAATCTGGCTCAGGATCAATTTTTGCTATTTTTAATAATGGTTGCAATTGCTTTAAAATTCTACCTTTTGGAACCACCATTAATAGTTTTTTCATATTTTTTAAAAATTTTTACTATAACGAATCAATGCCCCTAGCCCTCTTTGCTCTTTTACAGAAGATGAAGAAGATTTTAGCGAATCACGAAAATTTTTATAGCCTATTTGCAATAACAAACTGTCAAAAATATTGTTTTTACTGAATTCATATCCAGTTGAAAATTCAACTAGATTCTGTTCAGATTTATAATTATTGAGTTTTTTTTGTCTCTTATTGCTATTACTAACAGTTATGTTAATATTTTTATTATATTTAGCAATCAAGTTATTGATAAAATATTGTTGAGAAATATCAGCATCTCCATTAAAATTTTCAGTCGCTACATATTCAGTTAAAAAATCAATAGAAATTTTTTCATTCAAAGATCTTTTATAATCAAGACCAGCAAGCCACGAAGATTGATCTTTTGGATTTGCTTTATTAATATTATGAATTCTTTTATTAACCGCAGATTTTAAATAACCAAATTTGTAATGCAATTCTTCCTGATTATACTTCTTTTCACTAAAATCAAAATCAACTTTTAAATTAACATTAAAAGATTTAAAAATATTTTCATCTCCAGGAATTTGATCTTGCTTATTGTAAGAAATTCTTTCAGTAAAAATGGAATTATCTAGATATTTTCTATCATTTTTAAAAAAGTTAAAAGATAAATTATATCTGCCAATATCTCGTTTTGAACCTCTATAAATTGAAGAGCCGACAACTATTTTTTCAAACTGGCGGTATTCTCTACTAATTTCATCGCTCCAAATTCCGCGATTCCAAGCCCAACCTTGACCAAAATCCATATTAGCCTTACCTAAAACAAGGCTATAATTAGTTAAGTTATCAATTTTATCTTCATAATTAAGATTAATTTCTTGCAAAACTAAACCCTCCTTATCTAAAAAACTAATTTGATTAGGCTGTTGATGATTAAATTGATTTAGCAATATTTGTGATTTTAAAATAATATTTTTATTTAGGTGTAAATCATTAAAAAATCTACCTCTAACAAGAGTTTGACTAAATTCTCTCTTATTATTTAGATTATTTTTACTTTTATGAGATATTAAATCAACAACTATATTACTATTAATTTTTGCATTTACAAAATAATTATCAGCAACAAAATTAGCTGGTTTTGCCATTGCTTTATTTGTAAAAAAAGCAATTAGGAAAAAAATTTTTATTGTAAAATTGATAATCTTTAAAGTCATATTTTTATTTCTAAAACTAATTAAAAATTTTAATTTATCTGTTGATTACTAAGTAAAGATTGAAATAATTAGCCTTATTTAAGTTAATTTTATGTATTTTATTTAGTTCATTTTATTCAATATAACTACGAATGTTAGATATTTCTTTATTAATAGCAATAGCTTTTTCAATCGGATTTTTTATAGAAAGTATAGTTGGTTTTGGTGGCGGTTTAATTGCTTATTTTATATTGGGCTTCTTTACCGATCTAAAAACAATGATAATGGCAGGTCTCTATATAGGAACTTGCTCAAGCTTTTATATTGCAATTACTGATATAAAAAATTTTGATAAAAAAATATTTTTAAAATCGATGCCAGTAGCTCTAGCTGGCACAATAATTGGAGTTTATGCTTTTAGCCATTTATCAGAAAACTTATTATCGATTATTTTTGCAATAATATTGCTTCTTTTATCTCTAAAAGTAATTACCTTTGATAATTACGAACTACCTAAGATCTTTAAAAATCAACTAATTTTGATTGGCGGTATTTCGCAGGGAGCATTTGGAATAGGTGGTCCATTTTGGGTAAATGCTCTAAAAAACGATTTTCTTAATAAATCACAATTAAGAACCACTATGGCAATATTTTTTGTATTTTTTAATTCAATTCGCTTTGTTAATCTTGCTATTAATAAACAAATTAAGTTAGAATTATTTTCTAACATTTTATGGGTTATTTTTCCTGTTTTTATAGCAATAAAGTTAGGTCATCTACTTCATCTGAGAATTAGCGAAAGTTTTTTTAAAAAACTAATTGGCCTAGTAACAATGTTTGCTGGCTTAAAATTTGGTTTAAAAATATTTTTATAATTAATCAAAATAGCCTAATTTATCAACTAATTTCACATTCTATTTAATAGAATAAATATTACTAACCAATAAATTTAACAAACTAAAAACTTACTTAAAATTATGAGAAAAAAAATCAATTTTTACAATTTACTAGTAATTTCTTTAATTATTTTTAATTCTAATTTCGCAATTGCTCAATCACAAAACAATACAACAAAAAACAATGCAAAATTTCAGTTTCAAAGCTTTAATTTCAAGGAAGGCGGAACAATAAGCAATAGTCAGGTTTTTAAAGGCTTTGGCTGTTACGGAGAAAATAAATCACCTCAATTAATTTGGAAAAATGCTCCCATGGAAGCTAAAAGCTTTGCCATTACAGTTTATGATCCAGATGCTCCGACTGGAAGTGGATGGTGGCACTGGTCTATTGTTAATATTCCTGCAACTTATTCGCAACTTCCATTAAATTTTGGGGCTCAAAATAAACCAGAACTTCAAGAAGGAATATTGCAAATTAAAAATGATTTTGGAACCTATGCATTTGGTGGCCCATGCCCTCCGCAGGGAGATAAAGCTCATCGCTATATTTTTACAGTTTATGCTTTAAAAGTTAGTAAATTAGAACTACCGCAAGACCCTTCTCCTGCATTAGTTGGCTTTACAATAAATCAAAATATGATTGCTAAAGCTCAAACAATTGGCAAATATGCAAGATAACTAATAATCTAATTCCCTCCTTATTTAGAAGAATAAGGAGGGCTCTAAACAAAACAAAAAGCTATTTTTTTAACAACCTCACAATTAATATTACTTAGATGCAAAAAATATCAATATTTGGAGCCAATTATCGCGAAATAGAAATAGGAAATATTATCAATCTAGGAAAAGAAAAACCTTTATTGCTTAGCAACGGAACCGAGATAGCGAATTTTCCTATCGCTTACCAAACTTTGGGGAGCTTAATCAAGATAAATCAAATGCAATTCTTATTTGCCATGCTCTGACTGGAGATCAATATGTTGCTTCTAGGTGGCTGTATGGGCTCTTTTGGCCCAAAAGAAATTAATCAAAATACTGGTGAGATATATGGGGGAAGCTTCCCCGCTATAAATATCAACGATATAGTAAATGCACAAAATCTTCTAATTGAACATTTTCAAATTAAGAAATTATATGCAGTTATAGGCGGTTCAACAGGCGGAATGCAGGCATTAACTTGGTCAATAATTTATCCGCAGAAAGTCAATAAAATTATTGCCCTAGCCTGCTCTTACAGACATAGCCCGCAAAATATTGCCTTTCACGAGGTAGGAAGGCAAGCAATATTAACCGATCCAAATTTTTGTCAAGGAAATTACTTGTTAGAAAAAACTTTCCCTAGTAGAGGGCTTGCAGTTGCAAGAATGACAGCACATATTACCTATCTATCAGAATCATCACTACAAAGAAAATTCGGCAGGAATCTACAAAACAATAATCATCAAAAAATTGTTAGTATTGACTCTAAGCATTCTCCTGAATTTGAAGTTGAAAATTATTTACATTATCAAGGGTTGAATTTTATTGAAAGATTTGACCCTAATTCCTACATTGCAATTACTAAGGCGGTTGATTATTTTGACTTAGAAAAAGATTTTAACAATAATTTAAGTCTTGCTTTTGCAAATTCTTCACATATTGATTTTTGCATTATATCATTTAGCGATGATTGGCTATTTCCTGCTTGTGAAGCAAAAAAATTAACCATAAGCCTTCTTGCCTGCAATGCAAGAGTAAGTTTTATTACAATCAATAGTTGCAATGGCCATGACTCGTTTTTAATTAAAAACGAACCAACCAGCCTAGCAATTGCAAATTTTCTTAATTAACTATGGATATTACTGAAAATATTATCAATAAAAATATTCGTTACGATTTAGAAATTATCTCCGAAATGATCAAGCCAAAAAGTAAGGTTCTTGACATTGGCTGTGGAAATGGAGAGCTTTTACATTTTTTAAAAATACAAAAAAATATCGATGGCAGAGGCCTAGAAATATCCCAAGAAAAACTAACTGAAGCAATAAAAGGTGGCATTTCAGTAATTCACGGCAATGCAGATAATGATTTAAGCTATTACCCAGATAATAGTTTTGACTATGCAATATTAAGCCAAACTATTCAAGCAACCCATAATCCTAAAAAAATATTACAAGAAATGTTAAGAATCGCAAATTTTGCAATTATTTCCTTTCCTAATTTTGCTTATTTTCAAAATAGGTTGCATCTTGCAATTAAAGGCACAATGCCTGTAAATAAGAATATTCCTTTTCAATGGTTCAACACTCCCAATATTCACTTTTGCTCAATTATTGATTTTGAAAAACTGTGCCAAGATCTTGATTTTACAATAAAAAAACGATTATTTCTTACTAATAAAAAATTATTAAATAAAATTCTTTCAACTCAATATCTAGCTAATTTATTTGCTCAATACGGTATATTCTTAATCACCAAGACTCAATTTTGCCTAACTGGAGAGGAAATATTAGCAGAAAAATTTAAAGATAATAATCTCAATAATCAAATTTTATCACCATCTCCTCTTAATAATATCAAACAATAATCACTAATGAAGCAATATATTTATCGCCTATTAATAATTATTACCATTATAAATTTAAGTGGCTGTGCGAATAATATCAAGGATCAAAAAATTAGCAAAAAAAGAGGTTCTACCAAAGCCCTAATTCAAAAAAGGAATTTTAAGAAAAAGCTATTAAAACTATCTCCAAGCGACAATAATTATTTTGAAAGTCAAGAATTTTTGAATAATTTTGAAGAAAAAGGAGATATAAAAATTAATTTGCAAGACCCAGAAATAAATAATAAAGAAACAGAATTAGTTGATTATAGTGCCTTGTTTGATTATGATGAAATTATTGATGAGAATGGCAATTACAATGCCAATTTCAAGATAGGCAACCCGTATATTGTTGAGGGCAAACAATATCAGCCAAAAATATATGAATCATATCAAGAAACTGGCAAAGCATCTTGGTATGGCAATGAATTTAACGGCAAAAGAACTGCTAATGGCGAAATATATAATATAAACAGCCTGACGGCAGCGCATCGCACCTTGCCATTGCCATCTTGGGTAAAAATCACAAATTTAAGAAACAAGAAATCAGTAATTGCCAGAGTTAATGATCGCGGACCATTTGCTAAAAGCAGAATTATCGATGTTTCACGAAAGGTTGCCGAAAAATTGGACTTTAAAAATCAGGGCACTACCGAAGTTAGAGTAGAGCTACTTCCTAAACAAACTAAAAATATCTTACAACAATTAAATATCAATCAAAATGAGTAATTATCAAAATAAAAACATTAATTTTAAAAATCTAAAAATTGAAACTCAATTAGTAAGGGGTGGCTCAATTCGCTCTAACTTTGGCGAAACATCAGAAGCAATTTTTATGAATTCAGGCTTTTGTTATAACAATGCCGAAACCGCAGAAAGAAGATTCAATAAAGAAGAGCCCGGTTTTGTTTATTCTCGCTATCTTAACCCTAATTTAAAAATGCTTGAAGATAGATTATCATTAATAGAAAATGCAGAATCTGCTTGTGTAATGGCAAGCGGTATGTCGGCAGTTTTTTCATCAATTATGTGTCAATTAAAAGCAGGAGATCACTTTGTTGCTTCAAAAGTTTTATTTGGCTCTTGTTTCCATATTGCCACAAAAATACTTCCTAATTATGGAATTGAGGTCAGCCTAGTAGCAGGAAGCAATCAAGATGATTGGCAAAAAGCTTTTCGCCCCAATACAAAATTAGTTTTTATTGAAACTCCTGCTAATCCAACCCTTGAAATCATTGATATTGCAATGATCGCTAAAATTTGTAAAAAGAATAATGCCAAATTAATTGTCGATAATATTTTCGCTTCGCCTTATTGTCAAAAACCGCTCGAATTAGGGGCGGATATTGTAGTTTATTCAACCACTAAACATCTTGATGGTCAGGGGAGGTCTCTTGGTGGCTGTGTTCTAGGTAAAGCAGATTTCATCAATGAAATTTTATTGCCATTTCATCGCCATACTGGTCCCGCTCTAAGCCCTTTTAATAGCTGGATAATTTTAAAATCTCTTGAAACATTTCATTTGAGAATGGAAAGGCACTGCAATAATGCCCTTGCAATTGCTAAATTTCTAGATCAACACCCCAAAATAGAAAAAGTATTTTATCCTGCTTTATCTTCTCATCCACAACATAAAATTGCCCAATCACAAATGATCTCAGGTGGAGCAATGATAGCATTTGAAATTAAAGGCGAAAAACAACAAACTTTTAATTTTCTAAATAAATTAAATTTAATTGATATATCCAACAATTTAGGCGATTCTAAATCTCTCATTACTCACCCAGCAACTACTACTCATTCTAATTTATCAACCAAAGAACAGCTAGAAATCAATATTAAACCAACCAGTTGCAGGCTTTCAGTAGGAATAGAAAATCACGAAGATTTAATCGAAGATTTAAAACAGGGGTTGCAATCAATATAGCTTTAAACAGATTTATTGCTAAAATTACTACTTTCCCACCTTTTGGCGATTAAAATTACTATTTCAAAAAAAAGAATCATTGGCAAGGCTAATAAAACCTGACTCATTACATCGGGAGGGGTTAAAATTGCTGAAATTATAAAAATAATTACAATCCAATATCTTCTCTTGCCAGATAGCGATTTAACTGAAATAATGTTGAATTTTAATAATAATAGCAATAATAAAGGTAATTGAAAGGCTATACCAAAACCCATAATTAAATTGATAATTAATTTTAAATATTCACTAATTCTAGTCTCTAATTGTAATTGCAAATTACTGGCTCCAAAATTAACCGCCTCAAAACTTAGAAAAAACTTTAATGCCAAGGGGGCAATAAAAAAATAAGCCATTAAGGAGCCCAATAAAAACAAGCTAGGAGAGCCAATAATTATTGATAAGGCATATTTTTTCTCATTTCTATAAAGAGCAGGAGCAAGAAATAAATAAAATTGACTTATAAAAATTGGGGCAGTTAAAAAAATTGCCGACCATAATGATAAGCGAAGATAGGTTATAAAGGCTTCGGCGGGGTTGGTATAAATTAAGCGATAATCACCATTCTTGTTGGAAATGGCATTAGCAAAGGGTCGCAACAATATTTTATAAATTTCTTCAGCAAAATAATAACAAAAAATAAAGGCAATTATAAAACTAATAACAGATATAACAAGGCGAGACCTTAATTCTGCGATATGATATTCTAATGTGCCTTCTTGTTGCATTATTAATGCTGTTGACCAGATTCTCTATTGCCAACAGGGTTAAAGCTACTCAAATTAACATTTTGACTAACATTATCATTTGGAGCGAGGGTTCTAATCTCTTTTGGCAAACCACCACTATTCATATTAAAACCCCAAACCTGACCAGCAGAATCAATTAATTGTTTTAAATCAGTTCCATCAGCAACAAACATCGACATTGCATTATCTAAATTTTGATTAC
>JAJTDS010000001.1 GCA_021298605.1 Rickettsiales bacterium | reverse complement strand
GAAACCTTTAAAGAAAAAATGAAGAATGGATACATTCCATCTTCTCAAAAAGTAATAACAGGGGCGGATATTAAACAAATAGCAGAATTAACTGGTTTTGGCATTGACGAGGTTGCAAAAAAGCATATTTCAATTGGTGAGATGGCTTCCCACCTCAAGCCTTTATTTGAAGGCATTAAAGAGGCAACTTTAGCTGATATAGAAGAAATAGAAAACGATACAATAAAAGGAATATTAAAAAAAACACTTAATAATTCAGTTGACGATCAAGATGCTAAAAGCTTTTATAAAGAGGTTTCTGGTCTTGATATAAAAAATGAAGATATTGGTAAAGTAAAAGCTTTCATATCTAGTAATAAGGATATTTTAACTTACATTTTTAAAAAAGAAGATGGTTTAGCAAGATTAGCAGGTGTAATGAATTCAATAGGCGATGGTTGTGGTGCAAATATTGCCAATAACCTTAATAATATGGCTATATCTTTTCTTTTAGATGATAATCAGATAGGAGGAAAAAACAAAAATATTGCTTTAAAATTAATTTATGAAAGTCTAATTGCGGGCGGTATCTTGCAACAAGCAATTGGAGATGGAGATCATCTGGGTAGCAATAGCAATGCTTCAATCATCAAAGATTACAACAAAGAAAATCCTAACAATATTCTCAATAATAGATTAATTACCCCCGATCTTTTAATAGAGGCAATAGCAAAAATATCAAATTCTGAAAAACATAGCGATATAGTTCCGCAAAAAATCAAAGATTTAGCATTGGAAAGTAATTATTTACTAGATAATTTTAATAAAATAATCGCCATAAATGCTATTAAATTGATAATCCAAAACAATGCAAATCAAAATAAAATAACAAATAATAATTCTGTTATTTATAGACGAATTTATCAGGATGATAGCAACCTTAGTCAATATGATGAATCTTTAGATAATTCTTTTATTAAAATCAATAAAACAGGAGCAGAAAAAGCTCCAAATAATAGAATAGAAAAACCATCATTAATTCAACAGTTACTTTCTTATTTTTCTTGCTGTCAAGATTAATAGCTAAAAGTTTTTTTACTAAAACAAACCTATTTTACTAAAAATAAAGCAATTAAAAAATCACGGCTGTTTAACACTCAACGGCCGTGATAGTTGTTTATCAATAAATTAGCCCCTAAGGCTTGAAATTGCTTGTTGGTAGTTTTTGTTATTAAAAATATAAGAACCAGCAACCAGAACATTTGCTCCTGCTTCAATAACCTGTTTAGCATTGTTATTATTGATTCCGCCATCAACTTCTAATTCAATAATTTTGTTTTTTTGCTGTGAAATTAAATCAATTTTCTTTCTTAAATTAGCAATTTTTCTTAATTGTGAATCAATAAAACTTTGACCGCCAAAACCGGGGTTAACTGTCATTACCAAAACCAAATCAACCTCTGACAAGATATAATCTAGAGCATCTTCATTAGTGCTAGGAACAATTGAAATTCCAGCTTTCTTACCAAATGATTTAATTAAAGAAATTGAACGATGCAAATGAATTGATGCCTCTTGATGAATAGTTATGATGTCAGCTCCCGCATTAACAAAATTAGCAATATGATTATCGGGGTTGTTTATCATTAAATGAACATCAAACGGCTTTTTGGTGGTTTTTCTTAAAGATTTTATCACTTCATTACCAATAGTAATATTGGGAACAAAGGCACCGTCCATAACATCTAAGTGAATGTAGTCTGCTCCTGCATTATCAATTGCGGTTATTTCTTCACCAAGCTTAGAAAAATCAGCAGATAGAATGGACGGAGAGATTTTTATCATTTTCAAAAAAGTTATTTTTTACATTTAATTGCAACAATATCGTAAACAGAATGCTCTAAACTAGATATTGAGGGGCTAGAAGAAAAAAGCCATCCATAAAAAATACGATTATTTTTTAAATTTTCCGAATCTAAAGAGGAATTTTCTTCGTTTTTTTTCTCAAAAACTTCGATTAATATTTTGTTTTCCGACCTTCTTTCAGGAGCAGAAAACCAACATTTATGAACCAAAATATCAAGATTATTAAAGGATTTTTTTACACCGACATTGAAGTCAATTAATAGAGATTTTGCAGTATTTTTATCAAGAATCTGCAATGTTGCAATTTTACCGAATCTTGCAGGATCAAATGGATTTTCGTTTTCATTAATGGTTTTATTTACAAGAGCTTGAGAATTAAGCGAAAGAGATGATTCTTTTTTTTGATTATTAGATTCGTTTTTTTCTAGTTGGGACTCTAACAATTCTTGGGCTTTAACAGGCTGTACAATAAACGCCAGCAAAAATAATAATGTCAAAGAGATATTATCGCTTTTTTTGATTTTAACTTGATTATACATATTATTCGCTCTGTTTTTGTGAATTTTTATTTTTATTATCACCGCTAAACATAAATCTTCCGAGGAGATCTTCAAAATTAATTGAGGATTGAGTAAATTCAATTTCATCACCTTCATTTAAGAATTCTTCATCTGCACCAATCTCAATTGCAAGATGCTTGCCGCCCAATAGACTTTCTGATGCAATTTTTATTGAAGAATCGGCAGGAATTTTAATTTTTTCTGATATTCTAAATTTTAATATCGCTCGGTAATTTTCGGTATCGAGGGATTGCTCTTCAACAACTCCAACTTTAACTCCCGATATTTTTACTTCACTTCCAATATTGACTCCTGATACATTGTCAAACTTTGCTTTCAATTGATATCCAGCAGGAGAATTTACTTTTGCTGTTTTCATTGAACTAAATAGAAAAAATAAGGCACAAATTAAAACAAATGTACCTACTATAATTTCAAAATAATTGTTGTTTTTGCTCATTTTTTAATAATTTCTATGATTAAGATTTTTTATTCTCTGAATTTGGTTGCCAAGATTCATAATCTGCACTGACTTTTTTACGAATTTTAGATTCGCTATCTTTATCAATAATTAAATTGCTTGATTTTAAAGGGTTATAAGCATTTTTTGTTCCCGTGAGGTTTGGTAGATGAACTTTTTGCCAAGAGTGGTTTTGGTGATTTTTGGCAATATTAGGGTCGTCAATAGTATAATGCATCCAGCTATGCCATAAGGCAGGAATTTTAGAGGTTTCATTGCCACCTTTATATATCACTAGACGACGGAACTTACCCTCACTGTTAATTGCTCGACTTTGAAAATATTGATTACCAAACTCATCGCAACCAACATTTTTGCACAATAATTTAGTTAATATTTTGTAAAAAGGATTCATTATTTTGATAAATTCATCAGTTATTAGCGATTATTTAAAATAAATTTTTAATCAGAAAAATCAATTAAAATTTAATATTACTTACATATTTTTAAAATTACAATCATCTAACAAAACTATTTTTAATTATCTTTGCATTAATTAAACCATAAAAAGATTTTTGAAATGTTGATTTATCAAAATCTACCCATTAATATTATTTATTTTTAGATTATATACACCTATGGAATTAGACAATTACTATCTTTAAACTCAATTAATGACTTAAAAAATAGCAAATATTAATTCAAATTTCTATAAATTAACAAATTATTAATTATTTGAAACATAAAAATACACAAAATGGGAATGATTACAATTCATACAGAAGAAGATTTTATTAAAATGCGAAAAGCCGGCAAGCTTGCATCAAAAATCCTTGATTATATTGGTAATTTTGTAAAGCCAGGTATTACAACTAACGAACTCAATGATTTATGTCATAATAAAATCATTGAAAATGGAGCAATTCCTGCACCATTGAATTATCGAGGGTTTCCTAAATCAATTTGCACCTCTATTAATCATGTTGTTTGTCATGGCATTCCTAGTGAAAAAATATTGCAAAATGGAGATATTGTCAATATTGATGTTACCGTAATTGTTGATGGCTGGCATGGAGATTCGAGCAGAATGTATTATGCAGGAGAGCCTCCAATCAAAGCAAGAAGGCTCTGTGAAGCAACTTTTGAAGCAATGATGCTAGGAATTAAGCAGGTTAAACCCGGCAATCACCTTGGCGATATTGGCTTCGCGATTCAATCTTATGTTGAAAAATTAGGTTTCTCAGTTGTTAGAGATTATTGCGGACACGGAATTGGCAAGGTATTTCATGCCGAACCAAATGTCTTACATTACGGAAAGAAAGGTAGCGGTATAATTCTTGAAGAAGGGATGTTTTTTACCATTGAACCAATGATTAATGCAGGAAAATACGAAACGATTCTTAGTAAACATGATGGATGGACAGTTACAACTAGAGATAAATCGCTATCTGCTCAATTTGAACATACCGTTGGAGTAACTAAAAACGGCTATGAAATTTTTACCATAAGCAAAAATCAATAAAAACAATATTATGAATATAAGAAGTCAAAGAATCGCTGATAAATTTCAAGAATTAAGAAATAAAAAACAATGTGCCTTTGTTGGCTATATTTGCGCTGGACACCCCAACTACAACATTTCACAGCAGGTTCTAAAAAATTTACCTAATGCAGGAGTTGATATAATTGAACTTGGGGTTCCCTTTCTTGACCCCGCAGGAGATGGACCAATCATTGAGAATGCCTCGAGAAAGGCAATTGAAAACGGCATGACTCTTAAAAAAACGATAGAAATGGTTGCGGATTTTCGTCAGCAAAATCAATCAACCCCAATAATTTTAATGACTTACTATAATCCAATATTAAATTTTAGTCTTGAAAAATTTTTTATAGAAGCTGAAAAAGCTGGGGTTGATGGAGTTTTAATAGTTGATTTACCAATTGAAGAACAGCAAGAAATTAATAGTATAATTCAAAAATATAATATTGATCTAATTGGATTAATTGCCCCAACAACTAACGAAGCAAGAATAGCAAATATTGCTAAACAAAGTAGTGGTTTCTTATATTTAATCTCGTTACTTGGTATTACTGGAACAAAACTCGCCAATGCAGAAGAAAACATTGCAAGAATTGACAAAATCAAGAAGATTACCAATCTACCAATTATTATAGGCTTTGGCATTAAAAACAATATTCAAGCTAATCAATTTGCAAATATTGGTGCCGATGGCGTAGTGATAGGCTCTTCAATTGTTGCAATTATTGATGAAGCAAGTCAAGATATTGAAAATCAACAGTTAGCAATAGAAAAAATTAGCAACAAAATAACTGCATTTTCAAAAGCAATTACATCTTAAAGAAATTAACAATGATTGGAAAAATTAGTGGAATAATTGATGAGATTGGCGATGATTTCGCGATAATCGAGGTTATGGGAATAGGTTTAATTATTTTTTGTTCTGCAAAAACTCTTGCGGAAATTAAATTAATCAAAAATTCTCAAAACCATAATTCTACAAAAATCTCCTTAATTACTGAAACAATAATTAAAGAAGGAAGCATTGAATTATATGGGTTTCTTAGAAAAATTGAAAAAATATGGTTCTTAGAGCTAAATAAAGTACAAGGAGTTGGAGCAAAAATGGCTCTCAAAATTTTAAGCTCCTTTAGCATTGAAGAGCTTGCACAATGTTTAATTTCAGGAGACATAAAATCATTTTTAAAAATTTCAGGAGTTGGAACAAAGCTAGCAAACCGCTTAACTACTGAATTAAAAGACAGTCCTAAGAAACTAGGAATTGACTTATCAGGGTTTAATCTTGATGATAAAAATGTTGATTTTGTTAATCAAAATCAAGAAATTAGCAACGATGCGGTTTCTGCATTAGAGAATCTTGGCTATCGCAAATTAGATTGTCTAAAAATTATTAATCTAATTATTAAAAATAATCCAGAAATAACACTTGAGAGCTTGATTACCAACAGCCTAAGAGAATTAAGTAAAAATAAATTCAATTAAAATTCTATTAAAATGGCAATAAATGAAGATTTGCAAGCAAATAAAAATGAAGAAAATGACAAAAGCGAAAATATTCTAAGACCATTATTCTTGGATGATTTTCTAGGACAAGAGAAACTTAAAGAAAATTTAAAAATTTTTATTGAATCGGCAAAAAAAAGAGGTAAATCACTAGATCATAGTCTTTTTTATGGTCCACCAGGACTAGGCAAAACAACACTTGCACAAATTATTGCTCATGAAATGGGAGTTGGTTTTAAAGGAACCGCAGGGCCAGTAATTACCAAATCTGGAGATTTAGCTGCCATTCTTACTAATCTACAAGCTGGGGATGTGTTTTTTATTGACGAAATTCATCGTCTCAATAAAAATATTGAAGAAGTTCTTTATAGTGCAATGGAAGATTTTAAGCTTGATATTATTATTGGCGAAGGTCCGGGGGCAAGAGCAATTAAAATTGACCTCCCTCCATTTACTCTTGTTGGAGCAACAACAAGAGTTGGTTTAATTGCCAACCCTCTCAAAGATAGATTTGGAATACCACTAAGAATTAACTTTTATAGCCCTAAAGAATTAGAGAAAATTATTTTAAGGGATGCTAGAATACTTAATATAAATATTGACGAAGCAGGAGCTCTTGAGATTGCTAATCGCTCAAGAGGAACACCAAGAATAGCAATTCGCCTCCTTAAAAGAGTTAGAGATTTTGCTTTTGCCAAAAACACCGCCATAATTTCTCAAGAAATTGCTGATTACGCACTATTAAGGCTTGAAATAGATAGTTTAGGGCTTGATAGTGCAGATCATCGCTACCTAAAGTTTATTGGCAATAATTATCGCGGAGGTCCAGTTGGAATTGACACAATATCGGCAGGAATTGGCGAAGAGAGAGATTCTGTTGAAGATTCAATTGAGCCTTATTTAATTCAACAAGGATTTGTTGAAAAAACTCCGAGAGGTCGTGTAATTACTGAATTGGCTTTTAAGCATCTTGATTTATTAAAATAATTATAATTAACATTGATTTAATCTCCCCCCTCGCAAAAGAGAATGTTATTTTTATACTATTATTTATTTTGATTCTTTAAATAATTTACTCGTAATCTTGTAGTATTAGAGTGCAAATATAGAAAAGCAAGAGGCCAAATCGCCACTCAAGACTTAATAAAATCTTTCAGAACTATCTTCGGTGCTAGAAAATTGTTTTGCCAACACTGTCAATAAAAATTCTTGATTGGTGCCTTTGATAAAATAATCATTAAAACCAGAATTAAGAATTTTAATAATATAATCAGGATTATTATTGCCCGTTATTGCTATCGCGATGATATTTGGATTATATTTACGAATTTTTGTAATTGCCTCATCACCCTTTAATTCTGGCATCTCTATATCACTAATAATTGCATCAAAATTTTGCGGATTATTGCGATATTGATTAATCAGCTCTTCACCATTAGCAACAGCAATAACATTACAACCAAAAGATTGTAAATATTTTTTTATTACCAATAAATTCACTTTTTCATCATCGGCTATCAATATTCTCCTACCGCCAATTATGTTGTAATAATCTATAAATTTATTATTATTTTTTGATAACCATCGATTAATTGTAGCAATGAATTCATTATTACCAGATTCTTTGCTAATATAATCATTGATAATTTGATATTTTATAAAACGATTAACTTCATCAAAACTTCTAGTGCTATATGCAACAATAGCAATATCTCTGTTAAACTCTCTAATTTTAACTGCAACTTCATAACCATCCATTTCTGGCATATCAATATCTAAAAGAATTAGATTATAATTTTTACTTTTTATCATTTCTATACCACCATAACCATTACCGACAATATCGCAATTAGAATCCTCTATCAGCTTTTCAACTTTCTTTTTGTTCATCATTAAGTTAATTTGATTATCATCAATATTTATAATTAGATGATGGGATTCAATTTTATTGCTTTCCAGTGCCTTAATATCAATGAATTGATCGTCATTTTCAAAATATAAATTTATTGTTGTGCCAAAATATTTTTTAGAGATTATTTCCATCTTGCCACGATGTAATTCAACTAGTTTCTTTACATTATTCATACCTAACCCTTGGGACTTAAAAGATTTATTTAATCCAGTCTTTTTAATATTATAACCCTCTCCACTTAGCAATAACTTTACCTCTTCTTCATTCATTCCAATTCCAGAATCCTTAATCGAAATGCAAAATTTTTTATTTGTTTGATTATAGCTAGTTAAAATATCAATAACCGTATTCGCATTGCTATATTTTATCGAATTGCTAACCAGATTAATCATTATTTGTTTTAATCTTTTAATGTCACAAAGTAGATCTGGCATACCTTCTTGCAAGTTTAAATTAATTGATATTTCCTCACTCTGTAATTGACCTTTAAATATAGAAGGAATGTCTTTTATTAAATTATTAATTTGATTATATTTTAATTCACCAATTGACAATCTGCTAACTAAAATATTTCTTTGATTATTTATATCTTCAACAAAGTGCCTAAGGGATAAAATTTGTATCTTTATTAATTCTATTATCTTCTGGCAATCATTGATATTGCTAGGCTTAGATAATTCATTTTTTATTAAATCAACTAATCCAGATACTGCAAAAATATGATTCTTTATATCGTGAGAAATTTGACCGATAAATTGAACTTTTGATCTGCCAGCTCTTTCTGCTTTATTTTTGGCAATTTTTAGCTCTTTTTTTAAAGCCAATTCATTTTGTAGCAATTTTTGAAGGCTTGTCAATGCCTTTGCTAACTCGCTTATTTCCATTATAGCGGGGGTTTTTAAAACCACTTGACGATTTTGCAATATTGATTTTACAGACTTTGATAGCTTTGTTATTGGCTTGATAACTAAAAAATGCAGAAAAATTATAGCAAATATAATAAAAGAAAAAATGATTATTAATTGTAGTTTATAAAATTTATTGTTAATGAGACTAGATTTCAAAAAAGAATCTTCGTAAAAATTGGGCATAAATTTTGCCTTAACAAAAATTTTAACTGGATAATTCCCCACTTTATTTACACAAATTATATCTGATTGAGAAAAAATTTTGGAAAATAGGTTTTTATCTTCAAGAACCGTGCAATCATTTATTACTTGACTATCCTCTGATTTATAAAACTCCTCTACATAATTATCGGATTTGAGGATTAACTCATTATCTTCCGTCAAAAAGAGAAAAGCAAAATTCTTACTATCAAGGTTATTGATAATCTTCTCCTTTAAATAATCAATATTGAAGCCAAAAATAATTGAGCCTAGATATTGACTTTCTTTACTTGTAACACCCATCGTAATAGGAATAATTTTTTTCTTACTAATCTCTCCAATAATTGGAGAAGAAATAAAGATATGATTTGGATATTTTTTATTTTTTTCTAGATATTTTCTCTTATTTAAATCTATTGTTTGCTTTAAATTACCATTAATTGAATTGATAATCAATTTATTATTTTTATCAACCCAAGAAGACATGGTTAATAAATCTTGATATTGCTCCTGATTATTAGAATTTACGAATATTTTTTTAATAAAAGATTGCTCGGAACCATGATAAGATATTTGATTTGCCATATAGTTCATTTGATATCTTGCACAATCTAACTCTCCCTCTATAATCTTGGCTATTTTGCTTGCACTATTATTGGTAAATATTAAATGATTTCTAAAATTATATTCATTATTCAGCAAAAACAAATTTACTATTATCAATATGAAAAAATAAAAAACTATAAATAAGAAATTTCTTTTTATAGAATTAACTTTTAGACCATTGAAAAAGGCTTTGAAAATAAAAAGATTCATTTTTGTGGTTTTTAAATTCTATAGCTAAATATAGATTATCTGGTTTTTTGTTTATTTATAGCATCAAGAACCCTCATTACTGTTTTTATACCAATTTTAGTTCTTGGAAACCTAACATTATTCTCAATATTAACAATATTGCATAAATTATCAATTGATAAATCTCCGTCACCAGAACACATTAATAAAGTATATAATTTTAAATCAAAATTTTTAATATTATCGCGATTTAATATCCTTACTCCATCTTGATTATGAGACAAAAGAAACATTTTATTTAATTTTTGTAAATATTTGTTAATTTTAGAATTATTGCTCGGCTTAATGCAACCATTGATAATATCTTCGTCTGATACAATAAGATTATCTTTATCATCTCTTCCAGTTAAATATTCAAAAATAATCTCGGCTATTTCACCCTGCTCAACCTCTATTTCCGCAATAATGGCACTTACTTTTGCCAAATTATCAAAGTTAATTATTTTACGGCTACTAATTTCACCGTCATTAACTCTTTTAGTATAATTTGAATTAATAATATTCATATTAAGAGTATTGTTTTAAGAAAATCATTCAAAGGTTTTATCATTGGTAATTCAATATCAGAAAAATAACATATATTTAGCGAGCAACGATTTCTGACAAATTCAAAAACCCTTGGCAATAGTTCTAAATATTGAGCCTTGCCATCTCTATTAGCAAGACGACAAAATATACCCAAAATTTTAAGGTTTCTTTGTAATGAAAATATTGCATAATCAACGGAAAATTGCCTTTTATCAAAGGTGGAATTTTCTTGATAATACTGAAATAAAGATTTTGCAATATCCAATTTTACATCCCTCCTCGCATCTTCAAGCAATGACAAAAAATCATAAGCTGGAGAGCCAACAAGTGCATCTTGAAAATCAAGCAATCCTAATTTATCTTGATTAACAACCATGATATTTTCTGAGTGATAATCTCTAAGAACCAAAACTTGATTATTTTTGCTAAGATTATCAAATAAATCAAAAGATAGTTTTTTAAACAAACCTTTATCGCTATCAGATAGCTTAATTTTTATATGGGGAAGATACCAATCTACAAAAAGCATCATTTCTCTAAATAGCTCGCCATTATTATATTTTGCAACATTTCCAAATTGATTGATTTTAGAAATTTTTAACAAAGAATCGCAGGCCATCTTATAGAGTCTAAACTCCTCATCTAATGCGATCTTTTTATTCTCAAGCACCGCAATATTGTTTTGAATAAATTTTGCAAGAGTAAAATCTCCGAAATCTTCTAGAATAAGAAGCCCCTCCTCTTGATTCTTTGCTATTATTTTTGGAGCATTAATTTGGTTATCAATTAAAATATTTGCAACCTCAATGAAAGGCGAGGTCTTCTCAAATTTTGGTGGGGCAAACATCAATATAAAGCTTTTTTCATTGCTTTTTATGCGATAATATGAACGAAAAGAGGCATCGCCAGCTATTTTAGTAAGATAGAATTCATCTTCTTTAATTAATAGTGAACTAGATATAAATTTTCTGGTGATAATTTCTGGCAATGGTATCATAATCTAGAAATCAAGATTTGAGTAATATTCAGGAGGATTAATATTAGCAACTCTATCTTTAAGTATTTCCTGAAATGCCTTATGAGACTTAATTAAACTATACCAATCTTTAGCAACACTGTAATAGCTCCAATTTATATCTCCAAAATAATCAAGCGAAGATAACTGACAAGCCGCTGCAAAATCAGCAATCGATATTTGATCGCAAGCAAGATATTTTCTTGATTCAAGAAGATATTCAATATAACCCATATGAACATTGAGGTTTCTTCTAGCGATTCTTAATATTTCAGAATTAGGAGATTTTACATCTGGCAAGTATCGGTTAAAAAATCTTTCATTTAAAATGTGAGACGAAACTTCTTGATAAAATTTTTCATCAAACCAATATTGAATTCTTCTAGCTTCAGCTTTTCTAGCAGAATTTTCTCCAAAAAAGTTTTTTGTTTCTTTGTGTTTTTCTTCAATATATTCAACTATGACCGAACTGTAAGAAATTACTGAGGAATTACTATTATCAAATAAGACTGGAACAGTTCCAGCAGGGTTCATCGCAATAAATTCTTTTTTTCTTTCCCAAAAATTTTCTTGAATAAGCTCATAGCCAATATCCTTAGCTAACAAATGAACTCTAACCTTGCGAGAAAACGGACAAATTGGATGATGATAAAGCCTATACATATTGATTACGGCTTTAAATTATTGATAATATTATTGTTAAAAACACAAATCATGCTTTGATTAAGTCGAAAAGAAAATTGACTAGCAACAGCAGGAACAATAACTAAACCATTTTTTACAACATGGTTCAATTTCTGCTCACTGCCCTCATTATCAACAATATTAATTTCAGGAATTGATTCATTGTTATTAATGAATTGTATCATGGTTTGTTCGCCATCATCATAAATTTTGAGAGGAGTTATCAGTTTGTCATTACCAACAAAGCTATAATTATAATTTTCTTGCTTAGTTTTATTAAAAACATCGACAATATTATTTGTCTTTGCATCATCTTTTGTTTCAGAATAATTAGATTTTGCATCACTCAATACTTTTGGCTTCAAAACTTCTGAAGCACGATTAGGAACCGACAATTGTGGAGGTATAGGCAATGTTTGTCCTACTTGGGGATAAAAAAATCTTACAGTATAGACCAGCTCTTCATCAGACCTACCGCTATAATCACTTGAACGAATATCAAAATGATAAGTTCTGCGATTAGTTGTTATTATCATATTCGTATGCGCAGAAATTTCTAAGGGTCTAACAAATAACCTTCTTCCTATTGGGGTAAGTCTCCAAGCAAAGCCTTCGCCAACAGATATCATTTCTATCTCTTCATCCTCAGAAAATTCAAGAAACGATTGATAGCCGTAAAAAAATTTTATTTCATAAACCTCGTTAGGGTTATAAACTAGAGTGCGAATTCTAGAATCAGTAGTAAGAGGAATGTTGTTTTGGCTATAAGAATTATTTGCTATTAATGAAAATATTACCAATAGCATAATTTTTTTTAACTCAAAACTAAACTTTTTACAAATTATCATATCTATTAAATTGGAATTGTTTTTTTGCTAGAAAGAATTATTTTTCAATAGTTAAAAGTTTCTTCAGCAATAAGATATTTACTAACTTGAAAACCAAGAGGATTGACCATTCTTTCTTCAAGAGTTAAGTTCATATCAGTAAAATTAAAGGTCATTGTAATTACCTCATTTTTAGTTGCACCAGAGCCAACATTATTAACCCCCACACTTTTCTCAGTTAGAATTCTTATTTGAGCATTGTTGCTATCAGTAAATTGTATTGATTTAATTCTTACTTGAATAGATGCCTCTCCACCAAGATCTCTTGCATTAATTCTTCTTCTAAAATCTGAATATACTGGAGAAGTCGAAAACAATCTAACTTTATCAGCATCTGACCTATAATTTACTGGGTCATATCCACTTGCTGCCTGAACAAATTGATTAATGAAATAGTGTCTTATAGCTTGATCAGAAGTAAAATTAAAATTATCCATTTGTTTTACAACGGACGGAACTCCATTTTTTTCATCTATTTGTATAATATATGGCTCCAAAGACTTTGAAGTCATGATGCTTTTAACAAATAAAACTGCAATCGATACAGAAAACAAAGATATAATGGTAAATAATAATAAAATATTTCTTTGAATCAAAACAACTTGATAGCGATTAGAATACCAGTTTTTTATTTTAAATTTACTATTTGTTTCAACATTTTCAATTGCCTGTTTGTTTTGAGCTTTATTTTCAGGGTTTTTAGCCATAATTTGTAACTTGATTTAATTTTAATTAATGAGCGAAATAAAATAACTCACAACTAACTAGTATAAAATATTAGCAATATTTGATAATATCAAGCTAAAATTAAATAAATTAATTTATATTACCGCAATAATGATATAATATTCAATTTTTTAAAACTTAATAAAATCATTATTAAAAAATATCATAAATCATTACGAGACAAAATCAACCATATATTAATAACCGCCTGCATTTTTTATAAAGAATTTTTTTAAATATTCTATTTTATCAATTGCAAAAATTCCCATTTTCCTTGAGGCTTTAAGAATTAAATTATCGCTTTCAAATATTGAGTTTATTAAATCGGTGGCAATAATCATTTTTTTAGCAATTTTTTTAAATTGTTTTTGATGTTCTAAAATCAATGAATTATCAAAATCTTCAGTGATAAATGCTGAACTATTTTTAACTAAATTATAGAATGTTTCAATTCCACAAATTGATAAATTAAAACCTTGACCCGCAATTGGATGAAGCCCAAATGCTGAATCGCCTATCAACATAGCATGATTATAAAATAAACTTTCTGATTCTATTAGGTTGAGTGGATAAATAAATTTTTTTGAAATTATTTGTATTTTACCTAAGTGATTTTTTAATTTTTTTTGCAACTGGGTGATAAAATTTTCTTCATCTAATTTCAATAAAATTTCTGCCTTACTATTAGGAACAATCCAAACTATTGCAGAATTATTAGTGTCTTTTAAAGGCAATATCGCCAAAGGACCACCTGTGAAAAAATGTTCCCAAGCACTATATTGATGAGAAACTTGATGATTAATATTGAAAATAATTGCCGTTTGATGATATGTTTTTTCAATAATGTTGATATTACAAAGCTTTCTAATGTTTGAATCCCTTCCATCGCAAGCAATTAGTAGCTTAGCATTTAATATTAAACCATTATCAAGATAAATATTATTTTCATTTGGAAAAAAATCAATCTTCTGATAAAAAACAGGGCATATAAATTCTATATTATCAAGCTTTAATGCTCTTTCCTTAAGTTGATTATATAAATCAAAACTTGAAATAATAAAACCAAAAGAATTATCGTTAGAATTTTTAGATCCAATAAAATCAAGGGTAATAGGCGATTGATTATCAGTAATTTTGATATCTAAAATTGGTGCTGAATTTTCCAACAATTGATTGCTGATTGCAGAAATTTGTTTTAAAAAATTAATCGAATGATTTGAAATGGCAAGAGCCTTACCGTCATTTGGTCTTTCTTTATTCAGAAAATCTTGCCTATCAATAACTGCAATCTTAATTTTTTTATCGATATTAGCTATTGATATTGCCGTAGTAAGCCCAGAAAAAGAACCGCCAACAATTATTATATCAAAAAATTTTTTACATACCGCTTCTTCTGTCATTTTTATCTTACAATCAATTTACCAAAAGCTGTTCTTTTATTAAAATCGCCGAAGAAATTATATTCTCCAGATGATAATCCTTCAAATTTTAAATAAATTGTCTTATTACCACCAACTATTTTTTCCCTTTTTAAATCAACACTTTCAAATTCTTCAATAGTAGAATCAAGATTCTCAATAATTAAGGTGAATGGAGTATTTGCGGGAGCTTTGATTTCAGAGGGAATAAAGCGATGATTTTTAATTTGAAGCTTAACTCCTAAGCCTTGCTGAACATCTTCAGCATTGGCAAAATGAGAAAAAGTTGATAAAGTCAATAAAGAAAAAATTATTGATAGTGTTTTGATAAATTTTGATTTTTTCATTTTAATTTTAATTTAAGTTATAACTTTGAAGCCTTACAGCCTCTAGACTAGAGTAATTATTATAAAAAGCACTAAGCATCTTCTAAAAAACTTTTTAAAAGCTTTGATCTTTTTGGATGTTGTAATTTTTTAAGTGCCTTTGCTTCGATTTGTCTTATCCTTTCACGAGTTACTGAAAATTGCCTACCAACCTCTTCAAGGGTGTGATCGGTAGTCATTCCAATTCCAAACCTCATTCTTAAAACTCTTTCTTCTCTTGGGGTAAGAGATGAAAGCATATGACTAGTCGCTTCTTTTAATTTAAGGTGGGATGCGGCATCAAATGGCAATATAGCACTTTTATCTTCAATAAAATCACCAAGTAAACTCTCATCGTCATCGCTAGAAATTGGAGATTCTAGGCTGACAGGATCTTTTGAGGTTCTTAAAACTTTTCTAACCTTTTCCACGGGCATTAAAAGCTTATCGGCAATTTCTTGAGCATCTGGTGTCCTACCAAGCTCTTGCATTAATTGACGAGAAGTTTTTACAATTTTATTAATAGTTTCAACCATATGAATTGGAATTCTAATGGTTCTTGATTGATCAGCAATTGAACGAGTAATTGCCTGCCTTATCCACCAAGTTGCATAGGTTGAAAATTTATAACCTCTACGATATTCAAATTTATCAACTGCTCTCATTAGACCAATATTTCCCTCCTGAATTAGATCAAGAAATTGCAAACCGCGATTAGTGTATTTTTTAGCAATTGAAACCACTAATCTCAAATTTGCTTCTATCATTTCTTTTTTGGCTTTTAATTCTGAATCTTGGTTTTTGCGAACAATATTTATCATCACTTTAAAATCCGCAACAGTCATACCAACAATTCTCATTAATTTTATAATTTTATTTTGGATTTCATTAATTTTTTCTATCTCATTTTTATAAAATTCCACCCACTTTTTATCTTTTAATGATTTAATTTTTTTATGCCAAATTTCAGGGCTTTCAATATCAACGATCTGCAAAATAAAATCCTGCTTCTCAATTTCATAATTATTAGATATTTTTAATAATTCAATTTCAAGAGAGGTTAATTTTTGATGTACTTCATATAGCTGATCGACAAGGGAATGAATTAAAGAATCGCTAAAACTAACCTCTTGCGATGCTTTTTCAAACTCTAATTGCAATTTTTTAATTTCTTGAGAATTTTTAATTTCAAGCAATGTTTTGTTGCGAATTTTGTCCAAAACTTTTTGCGATATTAATGATATATTGAGAAATAATTCAAGCATTTTAGGCATAAGAGCCCTCTCCATCGATGCTGAAGAGACACTACTTTCATCAATCTGCTCAAGTTCTTCATCCTCAAACATTGATTCAGATTCAATATTTTCAGATTCTTCCTCAACAATCAATAATGCAACATCTTCAACCCCCTCCACTATATCTTCAATTGCCTGAGCTTCAGTATTTGATATAATTTCTTCCAATTCAGAATTATAGGTTTCGTCTATTCTTATTACATCTCTAAGTAGAATTGAGCCACCAGAAAGCCCCTCATGCCACTCTATAAAGTGTCGCATAATTATTGGGCTTTGATATATTGCTTTAACTGTTTTATTTCTGCCCTCCTCAATTCTCATCGCAATTGAAACTTCATCATCGCGAGTAAGTAGCTTTACTGTACTCATGGATTTAAGATAACTCTTAACAGAATCTTCACTTCTTTTTAGGCTTTTTTCTTCGTCTTTAATCACAACATTTTCGTCAAGAACTTTTTCTAAATCCTCTTCTTTTTCAATAATTTGTATTTTAAATTCGGTTAGGGTATCAATTATTCTGTCAATTTGCTTAGGATCGGTATCTTGATCGAGGTGCTCATTTATTTGATCAAAGGTAAGAAAGCCTTGATTTTTACCAGTTGAAATTAGTGTTTTTAGCTTTTCTCCAAATTGAGATATTAAGCTTTGTTCATTAATATTTCTTTTTTTTAAAACATCTCTCATACCTTGAATCAATTCAATTTTCTTAGCAAGATTTTTATTCTGCTCTTCGCCTTTTTTTTCTTCGCTAGATATTTTTTTTGACTTAATTTTAACCTCTTTCTCTGTTAGGATTTTCTTTTCTTTTAGGCTTTTCTTTTCTTTTAGGCTTTTCTTTTCTTTTTGCAAGGATTCTTCTTTAGGGTAGTTGTTTTTTGACTTCTTGCCAGATCTTAATTTTGCCATTTCTTTATCAGTGGCATTTTTAGTATTTTTACTTAGCTGGTTTTTAAGATCGTCTCTAGTTAAGGAAGCAGGCTTTTCTTGAGAATCATGCTTTTTATCGTTATTTTTTTGAATTTTTGCATTATTTGCATTTTTATTCTTAACATCTTTGATTCTTTGATTATCAACAGTCTTTGAGCTTAATTTAGATGTTGAAGAATCTGTTTTGTTATTATTTTGTTTTTTTTTGACTACCATTTGTAAAAAATTTAGTTTTATAAGAATTTTTTAATTAAAAACCTAAAATTAATTAAAAATTATCCTGTTTTAAATGCAATATTTTCTTTTCTACTTGACTTTTATAATTAAATATTTCGTCACTAATTTTTTGATTCAAACTAGAATCTTCAATATTATTGCTATTGGTGATTTTATCAAGCAAAATCCGTGATTGTTGATTAATTTTTATTAATAAATCTTCCAACAATAATAAGTATAATTTATTTTCTGCAAACTTTAAGTTATTATAGTTAATAGTTTTTATTATATTTTCAATATCTATGGCATCTTTTTTAGTAATAAAATTTTTTGCTCTTTCAAAAAATATTGCAACTTTTAACAAACTCTCAACATTAAATTCTGTAATAAATTCATATAAAATTTCTTTAATTGCCGTATAATCATCGCTTGATAATTCAACAATCTCAAACTCAAAATCATCATTTTTAAAATTAATTAATTGAGGAAATTTGAATAATAAAGCGACCATCTCTTTGATAATCTTATTATTTTGTGACAATGCTTGATGATTAGTTTCTTGCCTTGAAATAGTTGATAAAGTTGTGGTAGCAAAAATATTATTAAATGACTCTCTTTTTTGATTAAATTGCCTAATATTATTATTGTTTTGAGAAAAAATATTTTTACCTAAGAAAAATAGCGATTCACGAAAAAAATCGATAAAATGCTTTTTTAATACCTTGTCGGTTATTAAATCGCTCTTTGTTTTTAGTATTTTTTGTAACTTTGCTTTATTTTCTGGCAAAATTGCCTCCTTATTATTAGTATCAATTTTAAGATCTTGTAAAGCGAATAGCCAGCAAGCTTTGGAAATATTAATAGCATTATCAATTAGTTCTTGAAATTTTTCTTGGCCAAATTTTTTAATAAAATCATCAGGATCAAGCCTTTCTGGAATGATAATGATTGAGATATTTTTATCAACAGTAATAATTGGCAATGCAATATCTATAAATCGTTTAGCAGCATTGATTCCTGCACTATCTCCATCAAGAGCAATAACCAACTTATCGGTAGTTAAAAATATTTTTTGCAAATGAGATTCTCCAATAGCAGTACCAAGACCCGCCACGACATTTTCAAAGCCACTCATTGCAAGGGAAATAGCATCCATATATCCCTCTACAAGAATTACATAACCTTTATCAAATATTGATTTTCTAGCAATATTAAGATTATAAAGTGTTTCTTTTTTTTTAAAAATAGTGGTTTCTGCAGAATTTAAATATTTAGGCAACTCGTCGCCTAAAATTCTACCTCCAAATGCCATAACCTGATTCTTCTGATTAAAAATAGGAAAAATAATTCTCTTGCGAAATTTATCATAAATCTCTTGATTCTCCTTAACACTAACTAATCCGCTATTTTTGATAGCCAAATCGGAAAATGATTGGCTTTTTAAAAATTTAATCAAAGCATCAAAAGAATTAGGAGCATAACCAATTGCAAATTTTTTAATATTGTCAATAGTGAATCCGCGATTAGTTAGATATTTTCTCGCTTCTTCACCTTCATAAAGCCACAATTTATCTTGAAAAAACTGCAAAGCAGATTGACAAATCTTGTAGTTTATATCTTCGGTAAATATTTTATTTTTACTTATAATGGGAATTTCAACACCAAAATCATCAGCAAGCTTGCGAACCGCCTCCTTATATTCCAAACCTTCATTTGACATTACGAATGTAAAAATATCACCATGAGCTCCGCAACCAAAACAATGGTAAAATCCTTTTTGATTATTAACAGTGAAAGATGGGGTTTTTTCATTATGAAACGGACATAACCCCTGGAACTCTTTGCCATGCTGTTTTAACTTGACTTTTTTACCCACAACATCAGAAATCAAGACCATCGATCGCAATTTTTCAGGAAAATCTTTGGAAAACATAATTTATATTTAAGGCAGAAGCAATTACTTATTTGATGATTTTTTGCTTTGGTCGGGGCGGAGAGATTCGAACTCCCGACCCTCTGGTCCCAAACCAGATGCGCTAGCCAGACTGCGCTACGCCCCGAACTTTGTAAAAAACTTTTAATCTATCTAGAAATTATAGATAAATAGCAATAAATTCAATATTTACTGTATCTAAGCAATTTATGTAGACTTGACATTATCTATAATAAAATTAAAAATTGCAAGCCTTTTTTGCTAATTTTAATTAATTTTATTCAAGCAATTATTTGATATAGCTCTCTGCGACAATACCAGGAAGCTCGCTAATAATAATATCAGAATCTAGGTTGTTTTTTTTAAGAATATCTTCTTTATTGTCGAGAGTTGATTTTAATTGATATTTTTTATTCAGATCTTTTTTAATTACAAAATTCTTAGTGGCTTTCTTTTTATTGTAAATCTCAATGCGATTTATTTGCTTTGATTTAGGAGCAGAATCTAAATTGAGTTTATAAGATAAATTTTTATTATTACCATCATCATTAAAAATAAAATTAAACTTTGATTTATCTTCACGATTGCCTTTATATAAAAACCTCACAGGATAATTAGTTGATCTTTCTATTATTTGCGGAATATTTGCTTCATTTTGATAATTAAATTTGATTTTTTTTTGACTGACTTTATCTTGTTGATTTTGATTGAATTGGCTATCATCATTTTTAATATTAAATTTTCTTAATTTTTGTAAATCTTTTATCTTTTGAGTGGAATTATTATTTTTTGCTTTATTTTTTATTTTTTTTGACAACATTTCAAGCCATAAACTTCCTAAAGAGATAATCTCTTGATTATCTCTTTTTTTAGCAGTTTCAATTGCACTTAAAATATTTTTTTTAATATTTGAAAAGTCTATTTCTTTAATTTTCAAGTTATCGTTCAATATAATTTCAAAACATTCTTCACAATTAGCCTGCGCAGAATGAAAAATTGCAGATTCAGAAAACTTATTTTGATAGTTTATTACCGCACCATTTTTAATCAATAATTTTACTATTTCTTTATCACCCGCAAGACTTGCCCTCATTAAAGGAGTCCAGCCCTCATTGTCTTGCAAATTGATGTTTGCTTTATTTTTTATCAAAATTTCAACAATTTCAAGATTTTGCTCTCGACATGCTATATGTAAAGCGGTTGCTCCTCCAATATTTTTAGAATTTATTAAATTTAAGTTATTTTTAAGAAAAAATTCAACTCCTTCAATATCGTTATTTGCTGTTGCGGACATTAAAGAACTAATACCAGCAAGCTCATCTTTATTACCGCTGTAAAAACCTTCAATATTAATTTCACTTAAATCATTTGCTTGAATATCAATTATAGCCAAGCAAGAAAAAAAAATTAATAGAAAATATCTTAATAATTTATTTTTATTATATATTTTTCGCAAATTAATAAATAGTTGATTGATTGTTGATTTTATATATCTTAAACATAAAAAATTTATTGAGGCAATTGCAATTAAGTTATATATTTCTTTTATGCAATCAATAAAAATAATCCCCAGTTTCTATTTTTTATTATTTTTATCAATTTCGATAAGCAAATATTTAATTTTCTTATATTCTATAGTGTCTTTTTGGAACATTTTTTGAGCTTCAATTAAAGTTTCTGTTGCTTTTTTATAATTTTCAATAAGAAAAAAATATTGCCCTATATTAAATAGATAACGAGCTTTATCTTTTTGATATTGATAAGAAATAGCAAGATTTTTAAATAAAGCGGGATTATAAGCTTCGTAAATTTTTGCTTCATTGAGCCTTTTAATGGCTAGATGATTGAAATCATCAATTAAGAAATTATCTTGCTCTTGAGCCTTCAATAAAGCATTTGCAAAAGATATTTTAATCAAATTATTAAATCTATTATCAATTTTTCTAATTGCTAAATGATAATTTTTTATTGCATCAATAATATTGCCATTTTCAAACAAGATTTGACCTTTAAATTCAATTAAGAAGCCATTATTTGGGCATTTATCAATTATTTTATCTAATAACTTCAAACTATCATCAATTCTACCTAATCGATATAATAAAATCGTTTTTTGATATTGAGCAGGAATATCTTGTTGATTTTTTAGCAAAAATTTTTCAATCTGTTGCAAGGAAAACTCTATATCAGAAGCATTAAATGCAATTAACTTTGCTCTTGCCATTAAAAAATCGCTCAATAATTCTTTGGATAATGATTTAGTTTTTATTTGGTGATTTTGTTGATAATTCCTAATTGCGGAAATTCTTTTTTCACTAACAGGATGAGAAAGTAAATATTCGTTTATGATTGATTTTACTCCTAAATTTTCTTGATAAAAATATTTCAACAATTCTATCAAACCACCACTATCTATTTTCGCTTTATTTAGATAATCCATCGCTAATTTATCAGCACTTTCTTCTTGCCAACGAGTATATTTCATTTGGTTCTTAAAAAAAACATCACTACCACCAGAAATGATTGCCATTCCTGCATCAGCAGAGCCAGAAATCATTGCCCCTATTCCCAGCAAATAACTTAATATTGTCATATTTTTTGATTTTTCAAATTCTTCGCCACTTCTTGCCAAATGACCAGCAGATATATGCCCAATTTCATGAGCTAAAACTCCAATTAAAGTTTCAGGATTGTTAAATTTTGTAATTAAACCACTATTTATAAATATATTTTGACCACCAGCAACGAAAGCATTGATTGTAGAATCATTTACAATATAAAAGTTTATTGCTTGTTTATCAATTCCAGACACATCAATTATTGGCAATGCAAGCTCAAATATTGATTTTTCTATTTCTGCATCACGAATTATTTTAAATTGAGCAAACGAACTATTTAAAAAAAATAAATTAATAATCAAAATTATAAAAATTGATTTTAAAAATTTGATTATTATATTGAACTTAAATTTTTGAATATTTTTTATCATCAAATGGCAATTTAGTTATTAAAGATAACTAACTAAGATATCTATAAAAATTAAAACTAAACAAAAAAATTAAATAATTTTAATAAATAATGGAAGCTAATTTTACAAATAAAAACTCTTTTTTTATTTTACATAAAATTATCATTTTTCTTATCATGCTATTAACAATCGTCATAATAATGCTGTTTTTATCGCATGACAAAATAACACAAAAAAACGAAGTAGTCATAATTGATATTTTTAATAAAACCAATATTTGTCCCTTTATTCAAAGTGAATTTGAAAAAATCAATAACAATCAAAAAATTTTATAAAAAATTACTTGATTTTGTCAAAAAAAATTGCAAAATTGCCCCCGCTACTAAAAATATTAGTTTGCACAAAAATTAATTTTGCTTAAATTTTTGTAGCTTTTGCTGCATTCATCTTTCAATATTGATTATAAAGATAATTATTCAACTAATTATCGTTTAAGAGTCCACAAATAAGAAGACTAAACCTTAATTACAATTATGTTTAGAATTTTGGTGTTTGCAAACTAGGTTAATTGCAAATTTTTTCTTATTTGGTAACTAACCAATTAAACAATTTTATAAAATGTCAAAAATCGAAATACCTCAATTTACCATTAAACAACTTCTTGAAGCTGGTGTCCATTTTGGTCACAAAACTATGCGTCGTAATCCAAAAATGAATCGCTATATTCACACCAGTAGTAACGGAGTTAGCATCATCGACCTAACTAAAACAGCTCAAATGCTCTATCGTTCAATGATGGTTATTAAAGATATCGCTAAAAATAACGGCAGAATCTTATTTATCTCAACAAAAAAGCAAGGCTCCACTCCAATTGCAGAAGCGGCAAAAAGATGTGGTCAATATTATGTAAATTTTCGTTGGCTTGGTGGAATGCTTACCAACTGGAAAACAGTATCTCAATCAATTAAAACTCTTAAAAAAATTGAAGAACAGCTTTCAAATGATGAAGTCGGTCTAAATAAAAAAGAAAAATTAATGCTTGAAAGAGAAAGAATAAAACTAGAACAAACTCTTGGTGGCATTAAAAATATGGGTGGCTACCCAGATCTAATATTCGTCATCGATACTCATAAAGAGGCTCTCGCTATTGCTGAAGCAAAAAAATTAGGAGTGCCAATTATGGCAATTGTTGATACTAATTCTGACCCTGAAGGAATAACTTTCCCAATACCTGGAAATGATGATTCTGCAAAATCAATCAATCTATATTGTCGCTTAATCTCTGATGCAGCAATTGCTGGAACAAAAGAAAGTATGGCTTTATCTGGTCTTGACATCAAAAAATTCGAAAATGAAGATGAGTTAGACATAGAAAAAGCAAAAGACTCACTAGCAGAAAAAAACAACAAAGAAAAGGCAGAAAATAAATCTCCTAGAACTTTCAAAGGCAAAAAATCAGGCTCTGATAACAAAGAAAAAGCATCAACAGAAAAAAAATCGATCAAAAAACCATCAACAAAAAAACCTGTTAACTCAACCGATTCAAAAAAATCAACAGAATCTAATGCAAAACCTGAATCAAAAAAATAAAATATCTAATTAAATAACCAAAATATGTCTGACTTATCATTAATAAAAAAACTTAGAGAAACAACTGGCTGTGGAATAGTTCACTGTAAAGAAGCCCTTGGTGCCAATGACAATGATTTTGAAAAATCAATCGACTGGCTAAGAAAAAAGGGCCTATCATCAGCCTCTAAAAAAAGCGGAAGAATAACATCTGAAGGTTTGGTTTCTGTTTTAACTACAGAAAACAACGCCTCTATTGTTGAAGTAAACTCCGAAACCGATTTCGTTGCAAGAAATCAAAAATTTCAAGAATTTGTTGCCGATATCACAAAATCAGCAATTAACTTTGAAAATGTTGAAGAGCTAAAAGCATCAAAGCACAATAATGGCAATATCTCAATTGATGAAGAATTAAAAAATCAAATTGGAGTTATTGGAGAAAACATAAATATCCGTAGGCTTGCTACTTTAAAAGTTAATCAAGGAACAATAGTAAGCTATATTCACAATGCAGTAGTGCCTAACAAAATGGGTAAAATCGGTGTTTTAGTCGCATTTGAATCTAATGCCAAAAAAGATAAAATTGAAACTCTTGGCAAACAAATAGCAATGCATATCGCGGCCGCAAAACCAGATACACTTTCTATTGAGTCAGTAGATCCGTCAAAATTACAAAGAGAAATCGAAATATTAAAAGAACAAGCTCGCTCTTCTGGAAAACCTGAAAGCATAATTGAAAAAATGATGGAAGGAAGAATAAAAAAATATTACGAAGAAGTAGTGTTGCTAGAGCAGAATTTTGTAATGGACGACAAATTAAAAATCAAAGATTTGCTCAACAACTTTGCTAAACAAGAAAATGCAAATGTTAACATATCGGCCTTTAAGTTATTCATTCTTGGCGAAGGAATTGAAAAAAAAGAACTTGATTTCGCTAATGAAGTAGCCTCAATCACTGGCAACATAAACTCCTAATCTATATTTTCTATCTGTATTAATCAAAATAAATTAATGCAGATAGAGATCAGATACAATAGAACTAATCATCAATCCCAGTTGTTAACTAAAGTCAGTATTTTAAAAAATAAACTATTTTTAGCATTTTTAATCGGCCTAATATCAGCAATATCATTTGCCCCGATTGATTTCTTTCCCACAATCATAATATCGGTTGCCAGCCTCTTCTTATTAATCAATAATTCCAACAGCAATATAAAAAGCTTTAAAATAGGTTTTTTTTATGGTTTTGGATATTTCTTATCTGGAATTTATTGGGTTTCAATATCTCTGTTGGTTGATCCCCTAAAATTTGGTTGGCTAATTCCATTTGCTTTAATAATTATACCATCAATATTAGCAATTAATTTTGCCTTGATGACCTTATTTTACAATATAATCATCAATAAAATCAAAAGATTTTCAACTAAAAAACCTCCGCTATATTACAAATATCTTATCTTTTCAATATTATGGCTATTGTGCGAATTAATAAGGTTTTATATTATTGGTAGATTTCCTTGGCAAATGTTGGGTTATTCCTTAATATCCAGTGAAAATTTTTCACAAATAGCATCAATATTTGGAACATTTGGGCTTAGTTGCTCAGTTTTATTGATTTCATCTTTGCCTTTGTTAATTTTATCGCTACAATTTAAAAATAATACAATAAAAATAGCCCTTAATCATAAAGAAAACATTACCGCTTCAATAATCGCAATCACCATCATTATTACAAGTTTTATTTACGGGGTTTTTCATAAAAAATCAATTGTTGAGATCGACTATAATCAACAAATCAGGCTAGTTCAGGGCAATATAAAACAAACAAATAAGTGGATAGAAGATGAGAAGATGAAAAATTTAATTAAACATATTAGAATAAGTCAAGAGGACCAAAACCCTAATTTATCAGCAATAATTTGGCCAGAAACAGCCATTCCCTTTCCAATTTATCCAAATTCAGAGATTATTGAGTTTCTAGCTCCAATAATTCCTGAAAAAGGCTCGCTAATTAGCGGTGCAGTAAGAATAAGCCTTGATCAAAATAATGAAATAAAAGAATTATGGAACAGTATTATTGCAATCAACAAAAAGTTAAATTTATCAACATATGATAAGCATCATTTAGTGCCATTTGGAGAATTTGTACCATTTCAGAAATTCATACCATTTATTCAAAAATTAACTGGTGGAATGATGGATTTCAGCTCAGGAAGAGATAATAAAATCATTAATTTAGAAAATAATATATCTTTTCGCCCATTAATTTGCTACGAAATTATATTTTTTAATGATATATTAGATAATTTTAAGCCTAGTTTTATTGCTCATTTAACTAATGATAGTTGGTTTGGCAATAGTTCTGGACCATATCAACATCTTGCTATTGCAAGAATTAGAGCCATAGAAAATGGCATAATGGTTGCAAGGGTTGCAAATACTGGTATTAGTGCAATTATTGACCCATTTGGTAAAATTATTAATAAAATAAATCTAAATGAAGAAGGAAAAATAGACTCTCCAATCATTAAAGCAAAATTTTTAACTCTTTATCAAAAATATCAACATTTACCATTTTTAATTTTCATTTTATCCCTACTAATCATTGCCACCATAATTGTTTTTAGAGACAAAAATAAAAATTACTAATTATATTCTACTGCAATAAATCACGAATGGTTGCAACTATTGAGTTAATGCCAATACCAGACTCTTCCTGCATTTGCAGTATTTCATTTTGTTCAATAAATTTATCTGCCATAAAAAGTGAACGGAATTTTAATTTTCCATTATCAAAATATTTATTATCAGCAAGAAGCTTAGAAACTACTGAACCGAAGCCACCAATTACCCCTTCTTCTATGGTAATTAAACTTTGATGAGATTTAGCAATTCTTAGAATCATCTCTTGATCAATTGGCTTTGCAAAGCGAGCATCGATAATTGTAAGCTTAAGATTATTTTCTACTTCAAGAATTTTAGAGGCAGAAATTGCATTCTCAATTATTGAGCCAAAGGCAATAATTGCAACTTTAACCGCAGAATCATCTAAACAATTTTGCAGAATTTTTGCTTTACCAATTTCAAGAATTTCATTGTCATTAAAATTAATATTTTCCTTTGCTTCGCCCCTTGGAAATCTTATTGCCGAAGGGTTATCATTAAGACTATTGGCGGTATTTATCATTTTTATTAACTCTTGCCCACTTGATGGAGCCATTAGAATGAAATTTGGTAAATTTACTAGATAAGCAATATCGAAAGCTCCACAATGAGTAGGACCATCCGCACCAACAAAACCAGCCCTATCAATTATAAACCTTACTGGTAGAGACTGCAATGCAACATCATGAATAATTTGATCATAAGCTCGTTGCAAAAAAGTTGAATAAATTGCAACAAATGGCTTAACACCTTCAGTCGCAAGACCAGCTCCAAAAGTTACCGCATGTTGCTCGGCAATTCCAACATCAAAAAAATTATCAGAATGATTTTTTGCAAAAATATCAAGACCTGTGCCGTTTGGCATCGCCGCAGTTATTGCAACTATTAATTTATCAACATCAGCAAGGTTATTTAAATGAGTGCCAAAAATTTTAGAATAGCTAGCATATTCAGTGATTTTCTTTTGTTGCAAACCTGTTTTTAAATCAAATCTTGCCACTGCATGTAATTTATCTTCGCTTGGCATTACTTGATTAAATCCTTTACCTTTTTCAGTAATACAGTGAATTAAAATTGGCTTATTTAAATCATTAGATTTAATATTTTTTAAAATATTAACCAACAAATCTAGATTATGTCCATCAATAGCACCAATATAGTAAAAACCTAGCTCTTCAAAAATATTTCCTCCCATCCACCATTCTTTGATTGATTTTTCAAACTTACGAGGAAAATCAACAATTGTTTTTGGAAGTTTTTTAGAAATTTTATCGGTTACTTTTTTAGAAAAATTACGAAACTTGAAATAGGTTTTAGAGGATGTTAATTTTGACAAATAATTAGACATTGCACCAGTAGGAGGAGCAATCGACATATCATTATCGTTAAGAATAACAATAAAGCGAGTCTTATTTTTGTTTTTTTTATCTCCTGCATTATTCATTGCTTCAAAAGCCATACCAGCACTAATTGCACCATCTCCTATTACCGCAACAGTATAGTTTGATTGTTTTTTAAGTTGGTTAGCAACTTCAATACCAAAACCAGCAGAAATTGAGGTTGAGCTATGACCAGCACCAAAAGGATCGTATTTACTTTCTGCCCTTCTCGTAAAGCCAGAAAGCCCATTTGGTTGACGAATAGTAGAAATCATACTTTTTCTTTCAGTAAGAATTTTATGCGGATAGGCTTGATGACCAACATCCCAAATTATTTTATCATTTGGAGCATCAAAAACATAATGAAGAGCAACTGTTAATTCAATAACTCCAAGCCCTGCTCCTAAATGACCACCAGTTTTAGAGACATTTTTAATAGTTTCTTCCCTTAACTCAATCGCTAAATCTTTTAATTGTTTTATATTAAGATCTTTTAAATCTTGTGGATTGTTAATTTTTTCTAATATTTTCAATGTTTTGGTTATTGAGTTTTTGAGATTGAATGCAAGCTTATAATTTTAATTTGATTAATATTTTTGTTGATTTTTAATTTTAACAAAATTTGCAAATCAAGAATTATATTATTCAAGGCTAAAATAACTAATTACTAATATTTGGTGCTTTCGGCATGACTCGAACATGCGCACATGGTTTAGGAAACCACCGCTCTATCCCCTGAGCTACGAAAGCCAATTTAAGATATTCCAACACCATAATATTCAAATCCCATTTCTCTTATTTTTATTGGGTCAAGAATATTTCTTAAGTCAAATACTTTTAATTTATTAGTAATATTTCTAATTTTTGTAAAATCAAGTTTTTTATATTCATTCCATTCAGTTGCAATAATAATTATATCGCTATCAAATATTGCAATATAAGGATCTGAAAAAATCTCAACATTATCATTATTACTAAAATATATTTCAGCATTTTTATCAGCCTGTGGATCAGAAGCGGTGATTTTAATATCTTGATTATTTTTTAATAATTCTTCAATGATAGCAATTGCAGGAGAATAGCGAATATCATCAGTATTTGCCTTAAATGCAAGACCCATAAAAGCAATTTTACAATTTTTTATCTTATTTTTTTGAACGATTTCAAGAATTTTTTTAACAATTTTTTTGATTCTTACTTGATTAGCAGTTATAACATTTTCAATAATCGATAAATCAACATCCGCTTGCTTAGCAAAATTACTTATTGCCTTGATATCTTTAGGAAAACAAGAACCTCCAAAACCAGGACCGGGACTAAGAAATTTACCACCAATTCTTGAATCTGAACCCATTATTTGTGTTAATTTTTTAATATCACCATTAAATGCTTCACACAAATCAGCCATTTGATTAACAAAAGCAATTTTTGTTGCAAGAAAGCTATTGCAAGCATATTTTGCAAGCTCTGCAGTAACGATATCGGTAAATATTAGTTTTTCATCACCAAAATATTGATAAATTTCTTGCATAATTTTCTTAGATTTTAGGGAGTCAATACCAATTACAATTCTTTCTGGATACATAAAATCATCAATAGCAAAGCCTTCTCTAAGAAATTCCGGATTAGAAACAGTTGAAAACTCAATATTTGGAGCCATATCTGCAAGAAGTTGTGCAATTTTAGCTCCTGTTCCTGCGGGAACAGTAGATTTTGTAATAATAATTTGCGGTTTTTGTGAATTTACAGCAATTTGCCTCACTACTTCAAAAATAAAAGTTAAATCGGCACTACCATCTTGACCTTGAGGAGTTCCAACCGCAATAAATATTGCATTGCAATCAGTAATTGCCTGCTTAATATTGGTGGTGAAAATAATTTTTTGTAAAGCTTTTACTTCAGAAAGAAGCTCTGTTAAATTTGGTTCAAATATTGGAACTATTCCATGATTTAAATTATCTATTTTTTCTTTATCATTATCAACAGAGATAACATCATGCCCTATTTTTGCTAAACAAATCGCTGAAACGAGGCCAACATAACCACTACCAATAATTGTAATTTTCATAAATTGATTTTTAATTAAGCATTTTAGGACTTAGAACTGGTTTTTAATAGAGATAATATTTGGGGTGTAATATTTTTCAACATTAAAATTAACACAATTCAGCAAAAAGACTACTCGGGCGAGATTTTATAATCTTAACATCAATAATTTTACCAATATAATTTCTAATATCAGCATCTAAAGGTAAGTCAACGACCACAGATTGCAACCAAGGGCTTTTACCCCATATTTGAGGCTTATTTTCTGCACTTAATTTATTTGATTTAGGGGCTTCTTTTTCAAACAGAACTTTCATTCTTTTATTTTCAAAAGACTTGTTAAAAGCTATTTGTTGCCTAGTTAATAATGCCTGTAATTCCGCCAATCTTTCTTCTTTAATATTTTCTGGCACTTGATTATTATCATCATGAGCTGGGGTTCCCGGACGAGGAGAATATTTAAATGAATAACATTGAGCAAAACCTATTTTTTCAACTAAATCAAGAGTTTGTTTAAAATCTTGATCTGTTTCACCCGGAAAACCAACAATGAAATCTGAAGAAAGACCCATATCTGGCCTGACCTTTCTTAATTTTTCAATAATTTTAAAATAATCTTCTCGCGAATGCTTGCGATTCATTGCCTTTAAAATTTGATTAGAACCTGCTTGAACTGGCAAATGCAAGAAAGGCATTAATTTTTCAATATCGCGATGAGCATTAATAAGAGAATCATTCATATCGGCAGGATGCGAAGTTGTGTAGCGAATTCTCTCAATATTTTTAATCTTTGCAATTTCTTTAATTAAATCAGCAAGGTCAAAGTTTGTTTTTTGATTAAATTCTTTATTTTTAGCTTCTAAACACTCAAAATGATAAGCATTAACATTTTGACCTAATAAATATATTTCCTTAGCTCCTTGACTAGATAAAATATTAGCATCATTAACAATTTGTTGATAATTTTTTGAATATTCAGCTCCACGAGTATAAGGAACCACACAAAAAGTGCAAAATTTATCACAACCTTCTTGAATAGTAAGAAAGGAACTGAATTTAGTGCTATCACTTTTATGAAAAATATTGTCAAATTTATGGTTTGCATCAAATTCAAGATTAATCTGCTTTGATTTTTCTCGTAACAACTTACCAACAAGATCTGGCAAGGTTTGATAACTCTCTGGACCAACAATAATATCGACAATAGGAGCTCTTTTAAAGATTTCCTTCCCCTCTGCCTGTGCCACACAACCAGCAACCGCAACAATCATTTGCTCGCCTTTTTTTTGCATTGCCTCTTTGTGAACTTTAACCCTTCCAAGTTCAGAAAATAATTTTTCAGAAGCTTTCTCGCGAATATGACAAGTATTTATTACTAAAAGATTAGCTTCTTCGATTGAATCGGTATATTGATATCCAGACATTGCCATAAGATCTTGTATTCGCTCGGAATCGTATATATTCATCTGGCAACCATATGTTTTGATATAAATTTTCTGGACCATAATTAAATATTACTACTATTTTCAGAACTTACAACCTCTTGCTTTACTGCATTGGGCGGATTATCTATAACAGAATTTGCTGGCTTATTTTCAAGATTTTGATTAACTTTCGAAGAATCGTTAATTTGAGGATTATCTATATTATTGCTAGCAGGAACATTAATAGCTTTTTGTTGCTCTTTACTTCTCATAATTGCACGATATTTAGCAACATAATTATTATGCTCTTCAATTGAAGAAGAAAAATGATGATCTCCTTTGCCAGTTGCAACAAAATACAGGTAGTTACTGTTAATTGGATTAAGAACCGCCTTAATTGATGCTAAACCCGGATTACAAATAGGAGTAGGAGGCAAGCCATATATATTGTAAGTATTGTAATTAGAGTTATTTTGAATATCACTAACCCTGATAGGCCTTTCAAGGGCTTTATCACCAAAAGCAAAAGAGTAAATAATTGTAGGGTCCGACTGCAACTTCATACCTTTTTTTAGACGATTTATAAATACTGAGGCAACTTGCGGTCTTTCTGATGCAATCCCAGTTTCTTTTTCAACTATTGAAGCAAGAATCAAGGCTTTTTCTTTAGATTTTATTGGAATTGAAGGGTCTCTTTTTTGCCACAATTCTTCAAGATTCTTTTCAAGAGCATTTTGCATTCTTTTAGCGATTGAAGCCTTGGTATCATTATATGAATAAAAATAGGTTTCGGGCAGAATCATTCCTTCTTTAAGATCTTCTGGCAATTGACCAATCAAACCTGGGGATTTTTCGATAATTTTCTTCGCACTATTAATTGACAAACCCTCGCTTATTGTTACTTTGCGGAAATATATATATCCATGAAGCATTTTATGGAGAATTTTATAATAAGAAGTATTTTTCTCAAAAAAATATTCACCATAACGAACCCTAGGATCAACACCTTTAATTAATTGAGAAATATATAAAAAGGCAGAAGGGCTTTTAATTATTTTTTCTTGATAAAGCCTTTCAACTACCTGACGAAATGTCATCCCACTATCAACTACAAATCTTTTATCTGCTTGATGATAGCTATTTGGGGCATTGAAATACATTATCAAAGAAAATATAGTCGCAATATATAAAAATACAATTGATATAAAGGCTATAAGCGAATTTTGCAATATTTTTTTCATCATCAATTAATCAGAGAATCTTTTAAATACTAGACAAGCATTAGTTCCACCAAAACCAAATGAATTTGACATAACAAAATTAAGCTCTTTTTCTTTTGCTTTTTTAGGAACAAGATCAATATCGCAACCATCAGAGGGATTATCAAGGTTAAGAGTTGGAGGAACAATATTATCACGAATCGCCAATATTGAAAATATTGCCTCAACACTACCAGCGGCACCAAGTAGGTGACCAGTTGAAGATTTGGTTGAAGACATTGATAATTTATAAGAATGATCTTTAAAAACTTTTTTAACTGAATTAACTTCTATTTCATCGCCAAGCGGAGTTGAGGTGCCATGAGCATTAATGTAATCAATTTTATCTGGAGTTATTCCAGCATGATGCAATGCAAGATTCATTGCATAGGTTGTACCTCTACCAGTACTTTCTGGGGCAGTGATATGATAAGCATCGCCTGACATTCCGTAACCAACAATTTCTGCATAAATTTTTGCCCCTCTTTTTTTAGCATGCTCTAATTCTTCTAATACTAATATTCCTGAACCCTCTCCCATAACAAAACCGTCTCTATCTTTATCCCAAGGGCGAGATGCCTCGGCTGGTCTGTCGTTAAAATTTGTCGATAAAGCCCTTAAAGATGCAAAACCACCAATTCCTATTTCGCAAATTGTTGCTTCTGCTCCACCACATACCATAACATCAACATCCCCAAATGCTATCATGCGAGCTGAATCACCAATTGCATGAGAACCAGTTGCACAAGCAGTAACAACGGCATGATTAGGACCCATAAAATTATGCTTAATTGAAACCTGACCAGATGCAAGATTAATTAAACTTGCAGGAATAAAGAATGGTGAAATTCTTTTAGCACCCTTTTCTTGTGTAAGAATAGAGGTTTTTTGGATAGATGGCAAACCACCAATTCCTGAACCTATCATTACTCCGGTTCTATAAGCTTGTTGTTCGTTTTGCACCTTCCAACCAGAATCAAAAATTGCTTGTTCAGCACCAGCAATTGCAAAATGAATAAATCTATCCATTTTTTTCTGCTCTTTTTGATCAATGTAAATATCTGGGTTAAATAAATCTGCCCCATCACCAAATTTTACTTCACCAGCAATTTTACAAACCGAGTCAGTAACATCAAAGAGGGTGATATTCCCTATTCCTGATTGAGAATTAATAATTTTGTCCCAACTAGCTTCAGCATTTGAAGCAAGAGGGGTTACGGCACCAATACCAGTAATAACAACTCTTCTTTTACTATTCATAAAAATATTTTAATTATTCGTTAAAACAAAAAGCACAAACACATTTAATAAAGCAATATTTTAGAGCTTTGATGATATTAATTAATAAATTTAATTTGTTAATATTTAGGCAACAGAAACTTCTAGCCACTATAATTGCAGATCTTATCATTAAAATGATAAGATTAATAACATTTGCAATTTATCAATTTAAAAATATTTCCCAAATTTATATTGTTTAAATTTAAAAAGCAAAATAAAAATTAATGTGGCTTTTTGTAAGCAAAATTAAAACAAGACTTGCAATTTATTCACTTATTTTAATGGTATCAGCTTTATCCGTTAATATAATTAATTTTGATTAAGTTATCTTATTTATAAAACTAAAACTATTTAAAAACATTAGTTACATTATGTTAATTAATTTTTGCCATTTATTGATTAAAAAATACTGGTCGCCAATATCTATTATTTTAATATTCGTTAACAATAATTGTCTTGCAAATTCCATAGAAGAAACAAAAAATATTTATAACTACAAACTATTAAGCAACAGCTATTTATCAAATCGAAATCAATCCAACAGAGCGTTACAAAATATTTATTCTCAAAATAATTACGATAAAAAATATGCAATAGAGAATAACTCCCAACTACTTCTTGAAGCAAAAAAACTAATCAACGAAGAAGGATCAATTTCTCTAAAAATTAAGCTTGAATCAGAATTATCAAGCAGTGCTAATGATTTTAGAATGGATATCGATGAAAGTTTTTTGCTATTGGAAAATAAATTAGGAAATTTAGAATTAGGAGCAACCAAAGCATCCAATCAAAAAATGAAGGCAGGAGTTGCGAACATTAATAATAGTACAAATTTTGCGATTGCTAATGGCAATTATTTAAAAAATATTATTTTACCAAGACTTAACTTTCCGCTCTTTATAACCATTCCCCAATTGCCAATTGCACATAATGGAGAAGGAATTGGAGCATTCTTTAATGAAGAGATTGAAAATGGCCAATATAAAACAGTAGATTTTAATAAAAATCGCATAAAAATTTTGCGAAGTACAAGCTTCAATGGAATGGAGGATGCAAATAAAATTAGCTATTACAGCCCAAGAATTTCTAGCCTACAACTAGCAATAAGCTACACTCCAGATAGTAGTAAGAGCTATTTTTCAACTTCTGTTTTTAACAATAAAAATTGGCGAGTTGTTGATATAGTAACTCTTAATGCTAATTATCTTGATTATCTAGAAAATGATTTTAGCTATGAACTATCTGCAAGCTTAGAAAATGGTAGATCTAAAAATAATTATCAACATAATATCAAAAAAAGAAATCTTTTAGCCTTTGATTTTGGGGCAACAGCAAATTATTTTGGCTTTACCTTAGCATCAAACATTGGTTTCTGGGGCAATTCTTTACAAAACAAAAACAATAGTTGCGATACTATAAATTTAAATCTGAACTCGCAAAATCAAGCTAATATTTGTAGTTACAGACAAAATAATTTTGAACCTAATTATTATGCACTGGCTGTTGGTTATAAAATAAGCCATTTTAGCCTTGGAATTTCTTACTTTCAAAGCCAATTGCAAAAAAACTACTACTCCGCAGATGCATTAAATTTTGGTTACAAAATCAATAAAGATATCAATTTATATCTTGAAACTATTGACTTCTCCTTTAAAACAAAAAATATCACCAATGTCAGTTTATCAAAAAATAAAGGCTTAATCACACTGGCAGGAATTAATCTAAAATTTTGATACAAATCTTCAATTATTGAAATACATAAATATTGCTATAATATTTTTGACAAGTAAATTGACTTAATAAATTATTATTTTATAAAATTTATTACCAATTTTTATACTATTTACAAGCTTTGAATAAGTTTATTATGCTTTATTAGAACTTAAGAATAGTTGATGCCAATTTAGTAAAATTATAAATAAATGAAAGACTCCTCACAATCAGGGAAATTAACTGCAAAATTTATTCTACCGAATGGTAAAGAGGTTTTGTTGCCGATATATCAAGCAACAATAGGTCAAAATGTTATTGATATATCCTCCCTTTACAAAGAAAGCGGAATGTTTACCTACGACCCCGGCTTTCTCTCAACCGCATCTTGTGAATCAGAAATTACTTTCATTGATGGAGATGCAGGAATATTAAGGCACAGCGGATATTCAATCGAAGATCTTGCCAATAAAAGTGAATATCTTGAGGTTGCTTATTTACTTCTTAATCAAAATTTACCAAACCAAACTCAATATCAAAATTTTTGTCAAAAAATTAAAGAGCAGATGCTAGTTCACGAACAGCTAACTATTCTTTATCGGGGATTTCCAAGAAAAGCACATCCAATGGCAATAATGGTTGGTGCGGTTGCTTCACTTTCAGCATTCTATCACGAAACAGTTGATACAGCAACTCCTCAAGGCAGAATGGATGTTGCTTATAAAATTATTGCTAAAATGCCAACTCTAGCAGCAATGGCTTATAAATACTCTATCGGAGAGCCTATTATTTATCCAAAATATGAGCTCGGCTTTGCAGAAAATTTCTTGCATATGCTATTTGCAAAACCTACTCACAATCTTAATATTAGCCCAACAATTGCTAAAGCAATGGAAATGATATTCATTCTTCATGCTGATCACGAACAAAATGCTTCAACATCAACAGTAAGGCTTGCAGGCTCTTCTGGAGCAAATCCTTTTGCTTGCATTGGAGCTGGTATTTCATCTTTATGGGGTCCTGCCCATGGTGGAGCGAATGAAGAAGTAATTGAAATGCTTCAAGAAATTGGCAATAAATCAAGAATCCCTGAATTTATTAAAAGAGCTAAAGACAAAAACGATTCCTTCCGCCTTATGGGATTTGGGCATAGAGTCTATAAAAACTACGATCCTAGAGCATCAGTTCTAAAAAAATCTTGTCATGCGGTATTGCTAGAATTAGGAATAAAAAATGATCCACTGCTTGATATTGCAATTGAACTAGAAAAAATAGCTCTTAATGATGAATATTTTATTTCTAGAAAATTATTTCCAAATGTTGATTTTTACTCTGGAATTATCTATAAAGCCCTTGGAATTCCAACTTCATTATTCACAGTTATATTCGCAGTCGCCAGAAGTGCTGGTTGGATAGCTCAATGGAAAGAAATGATAGAAGACCCTGCATTTAAAATTGGTAGACCTCGTCAACTTTACAAAGGAGAAATAAAAAGAGAATACCAAGAAATCAAAAGTTGTTAATTAGTAATATTAATGCTTTTTATAAATAAGCCTAGGAGGGCAAAATAAATGTCTTTTTCCAATAAAATTATTAAAACTCTACTCGTTCCTAAAAATGATAATAAAATTTCATTTAAAGTACCAAGCGAAGATTTTATTCCATTTGTTTGTCATTACGATGAAGAAACTATTGTAACTAAAAATGGCGAATTAATGAAAACTATTCGCATTACTGGCTTCTCTAAAGATTCTACCTCTAATGCAGATTCAATTAGAGAAGTTATAAGAAAATCAATAATTGATGAAATAGGCAACAATATTAATTTTTCATTTTGGTTTCATACCATAAGAAGAAGAAAAAATATTAAAGCTAAAGGCAATTTTTCAGATTCATTTTCACAATATATTGAAGATGAATGGAATGAACAAAATGAATGGGAAAATCAATTTATTAATGAACTTTACATTACCATCATAATTCAAGCTTCTGGAACTTCATTGATAGATCTAAAATCATTATGGAAATCGCTATCGGCAAAATCTAACCGCAATCTTCATTTATCTAAACTAAACTCTAGCCACAAAGAATTAACCAATTTATGCAACTCAATCCTTCGCAATATAGCCGATTATGGAGCAAGAATTCTTGGTATTGTTGAGTGGAAAGGTATATTATATTCAGAGCAAATGAGATTCTTTGGCAAGATCCTTAATCTCAATGAAGAAAGATACCCCCTTTCAATAAATGATATTTCGGCCGATTTAGCAACCCACAAGATTGCCTTTGGCGACAGAGAAATTCAAGTTGAAAACCCTGAAAGAAAAAGCTTTGGAGCAATTCTTTCTTTAAAAGAATATCGCGAAATAAGCATTGAAAATCTTGATAACTTACTGCAAATGCCAATAGAGTTTATTATCTCGCAATCAATGATTTTTGATGTCAATAGTCAAGATTTTCAATCATTACAAAATCAAGATAATATTCTTAAAATCAGCGAAGATAAAGAATTTCGCAATTCTCTAGGAATTGGTAATTTTTTTGAGAATATCAACAATCTACAAACCGACTATTGCAAAGTACAAACCAATGTAATGGTAATAGCGGAAAATATTGATAAATTAAAAAATGATGTCGATGAAGTAACTGATAAATTTAATGCCTCTGGTCTTTCTCTAGTAAGAGAGGAGCTTTTTTTAGAACATTGTTTTTGGGCACAAATACCAGCCAATTTTAATTTTTTAAAAAGACAAAAATTATTTAATTCTAAGACTGTTGCAGGATTTGTAGCTCTTTACAGCTTTCCTACAGGAGCAATTGATGGCAATCACTGGGGAAGTGCAGTATCGGTAATAAGAACCGCCCTTAACACTCCTTATTTTTTTAATTTTCATAATAAAAATATAGGACATACCATTATAGTTGGTGGAAATGATACTGATAGAAGTTCTTTGTTGAATTTCTTTATCACTCAAGCGATGAGATTTAATCCAAAATTATTTTATTTTGACAATAATAATGCAAAAATATTGATTAACGGTCTAAACGGAGATTATCATAATATTGCTGAAAAAATTTCTAATAAAAATAATCAAACTTTAAATATTAATCCACTAGAAAATATAAATCGAGACAACAAAGAACAAAAAGAATTTCTCATCAACTTCTTTACCAGCTTAGTTTCATTTTCCAAAGAACCATTATCAAATAGTGAAATTGATATTATTCCTGCAATAATTGAAAATATAATCGCAAAGAAGATCGATAATTTCAATGATGCAATAGAATTATTTAATAGCGGAGAATCAAGAGAAATATATCAAAGAATGCAAATTTGGCAAAATGGAAAATTATCTCATATTTTTAATAGTAAAAACAACAACCAAACAGAAGCCATAGCCACCGATATCAATTGGGATAATCACATCATAGGTCTTAATATTATTGAAGCAGAAAAAACTTTACCAATAATTCTGCCATTATTCATTTATTTTCTAAATAAAATAGAGCAAAAACTTGATGGCATTGCCTCAATAATTGTAATTGATAATATCTTGACATTATTTGAAAACAATATTCTCGCAAATAAAGTTGATATTATTTTAAAAAGATTAACTCAAAAAAATTGTGTTGTAATTTCAACCATAAATAGCGATAAAGAACTTGATAAATCAATCGCTATAAAAGAAATTGTTAAAAATTCAGCAAATCAAATATATCTACCCAATAAAAACCCCAAGAAAGACTATAAAACAATATTTGGATTAGATGATGATGAAATTGAAATAATAAAAAACATACAAATTTCATATCATCATTTTTTATTAAAACATAATAATCAATCAATAATTTCATCGCTTTATTTCTTAAAAACTCCGGAAATGTTTCAACTTTTAAGGTCAGATGAACAGGCTGTTTTAGTTATGGAAGAGGTCATTGAGCATATCAGAGTAGAAAAAAATCAGCCTCTAGAAAAAATCAATAGCAAAGAATGGCTTCCGCAAACTATAGAAATATTGCAAGACATAACTGAAGAAAATAGATTAGCAGAATTAGATAGAATTCGCCAAGAAAGAATTAAAGAAAAGCAAAGAATAGAGCTTCTTGAAAATTCTTAAGGACACTTCTAAAAATTCACCTCCAGCCCCATAAAATCTTAAATTCTAAATAATTCAGCTTCAAACCCTTTATCCTTATAGTTTTTGAGGGGTTCTTCAAGAAATAATAAACAAATAAACTGAGGGAAAAAGACCTTTCAATACCAATTCCGCAGTTACCTAAAACACTCTTTATGCCTTTGTAAAACGGCACCCAGAAATAGGATAAGCTGGGTCCTGACTTTCGTCGGAATGATGGCAGGGTTTTGAGATGATAAAGAAAGTAAGGCCTCGCGAAGATAAAGATTCTCATTCGATTCTTCTTCATTTCTCCTACACCTTGTTGCCAAAGCAAATTCTTCAACACTAAATTAATCAAATTAAGATAATAAAGATTCTTCGATTCTTGTTAGCCATACTGAAACGGTTGCCTGCGAGGCTATACCTTCGCCTCTACCAGTAAAACCTAATTTTTCTGTGGTTGTGGCTTTAATATTAACTCTAGATTCCTCTATATTAAGAACATTAGCAATTTCAGCCCTCATCTCTTTCTTATATTGAGAAATTTTTGGTTTTTCGCAAATAATTATTAGGTCAAGATTTAATATCTTTCCACCCTTCTTTTTTAACAAACTATCAACTATTCTTAGCATCTCGCGAGAATCAATGCCCCGCCATTTATCATCATTTGGTGGAAAATGCTCTCCAATATCCCCGCAACCTATTGCACCGAGAATAGCATCCATCAAAGCATGAATTGCAACATCACCATCCGAATGTGCTAATATTTTTTTATTAAAAGGAATCTTAACTCCGCATAAATGAACAACATTATTTTCATCAACTTCTTCATCGCTAAATTTATGGACATCAAACCCTATCCCACAACGATTTTCTTCTTTTACATTTTTAATCAATAAACCCGCCACTCTTTGAGCTCTTTCATAATCTTCTTGATTAGTAATTTTGAAATTATTCTGCGAACCAGGAATGATTGCAACGGGAATTCCTGCATATTCATTAAGAGCAGAATCATCAGTAAAATGAAGATCTTTGAAGGCAATATGAGAATTTAAAATATCACCATAAATAAAGCCTTGCGGAGTCTGGGCTCGCCATAAATTTTCTCTTTCTAGTGTCCACTCTATTTTACCATCATCGCATTTTTTTATGGTATCCTCAACAATAATTGCAGGAATAACTGCGGGATGAGTTTCTAATTTTTCAATAACACCATTAATTATTCTCTTTGAAATAAAAGGTCTAACACCATCATGAATCAAAACCTTGTTTGGATTGTACTGCTCTAGAGCTTCAAGACCAATTCTAATTGATGCCTGACGAGTATCACCTCCAAATACAGGATTCAGCAAATCAAGACCCATCGTTGCCTCTTCATAAAGCTTAATATCTTGCGGATGAATCACACAAATAACATCATCAACTTGACAATGATTTAGAAATGCTAATATACTATGACGAAGAAGCGGAACACCTGCAAGTTGCATATATTGCTTAGGAATTCCATCGCTAGCGAAACGGGTTCCTCTTCCACAGGCTGTTATTAGAGCAACTATTTTAGACATTATTTTTTAATTAATTAAGGTTTGAGATTTTGAATCTTCTTTTAAATTAATTTTCTTTTGATAGTTTGCAACACGATATTTTTCTAAATCATCAATTGCTCTAATTTGACTGGCCATAGTATAGCTATTATTATGCAAATATCTACTAGCAAGAGTTCTTACTCTATCTGGTCTAGTTAAATATACCCATTCAACTTCAAGGAGCTCTATTTTATCTTCATAGCTAGAAATTTTATTATTAGCTTTTGCAATTTGATCTTGCAGACCTTCAACCCTAAACTGAATAATAAACATTATTGCAATAGTTGCAAATAAAGAGAGTATTGTCAATAGGTGGCAAATATAAATTTTGTTTCTTTTTAAGCTATAATTCATATCTTAAATTTTAATTGCACTTCTCATTTTTGCCGAACGAGAACGATTATTGATTGAAATTTCATCATCGGTTGGAATAATTGCAGTTGATTTTTTAAGAAAAAAGCTTGGTTTTTTATCGGATTTATTAATATTTGGTTGATATCTAGATATACCAGAACCAGCAATTTCAGATTCTTTTTTAAAAAAATTCTTTACAATTCTATCTTCAAGAGAGTGAAAAGAAACTACTGCTATTCTTCCACCGCTTTTGATAATAGTTTTTGAAGCCTCAAGAATTGATTCCAACTCCTTTAACTCTTGATTAATATATATTCTTAATGCTTGAAATGTTTTAGTTGCAGGATCTTTCTTGTGATAGCCGCAATAACAAGATCTAACAATTTTTGCAAGATCGCAACATTTTACAATTGGAGCCTTAATTCTTTGATTGATAATTTTTCTAGCGATAGATTTAGCTTTTGGCTCTTCTCCAAAATTTTTTATAATTTGAGATAAAGATTCAAAATCATAATTATTAACAATATCTTTCGCAGTAATATTTTGTTCAGCTTGATTCATTCTCATATCCAGAGGCTTATCACTATCAAAAGAGAAGCCTCTTTCTTCTTCGTCAATTTGCATTGAGGAAACACCTATATCAAGAACTAAGCCATCAATTTCAGAAATTTTCTGCTCTATTAAAAGCTCTTTAATTTCAGAAAATCTACCCATCATTAAGGTAAATCGATTAGGAAATAAACCTTCTATTTTACTAGCAAATTTTTTTACCGAAGGGTCGCGATCAATTGCAAAGAGCCTGCAATTGGCTTTTTCAAGTATTGCACTTGAATAACCACCAGCACCAAATGTTGCATCAACATAAATTTCATTGTCTTTTGGGTCAAGAGCATCCATAACCTCGTTTAACATTACAGGAAAATGATCTTCGAATTTATTGATATTATTGATTTCTTTAATCATTATTTTTATTCAACCTCAGCATATTTCTTTTTTCTTTAGCTATTTCTCTAGCTTTAAGCGAATAATCATTAAATTTGTTTACTTCCCATATTTCAAAGGTTGAACCCTTACCTACAAAAACAACACTATTTTTAATATTCATTTTTTTTATTAACTCTTGCGGTATTATTATTCTACCCTCACCATCAATTGTAAGCTGAATAGCACCGCCTAAAACGGTTGCAGAAAAAGCATCCCTCTCTTCTGAAAATGGGTCAAGATCATCAATTGCTTGTGATATTTTTTTAATTCTTTCAATGTCACAACCTTCAATCGCTTGATTGATAAAAGATTCATAAACTATAACAACATTAGGCATATCAACACTAAGAACAGAACGAAATTGAGCAGGTAAAGAAACTCTGCCTTTTGCATCGACTTTATTAATGAATGTTGAAAGAAATAGCGCCATTAGTTATTTGATTTAATTTGTTCCACTAATTTTTACAATAATTTTTGGAAAAAAATGGAAAAATTTAGTAAAAAAATGGAATTTAATGGATTTTAGCAAAATTATTCTTTTACTGTCAAGAAACTTTTAAAAAAATTAATAAATATTAAAAAATACTTGCATTTGATTTTTTGTTTTAAAAAATGATTAGATAAATAATCCTTGAATATTTAATTTTTTATTAAAAATGGTCGATAATGTAAAAATAATTTTCATCGTTAAAGGTGAAAAAAAAGAGTTTCTCGTTCCAGTTGGTACAACAGTTCTTGAGGCTGCTCACAATAATGACATTGATTTAGAAGGTGCTTGCGAAGGTTCTTTAGCTTGCTCAACTTGCCATGTTATAGTTGATAAATCTTACTATTCAAAACTCGAACAAGCTTCAGAAGATGAAGAAGATATGCTTGATTTAGCATTTGGCTTAACTCCAACTTCTAGGCTTGGCTGTCAAATTACCATGACAAAAGATCTAGATGGTCTAACTTTAACAGTTCCCGACGAAACAAGAAATGTTTCTGTTTAACCGCATTATCAATCTCAAAACTATTTAAAATATGAATAAAGCTCCGGCAATAAAACTAGGAATAATTCTCCTAGTTATAACAGTTTCTTATAGCTTTTTTTGGTTTGTAAGAACTGGTCAAACAGAGAAAAAAATTAATAATTTAATCAGCAAAAATAGCTCTACCATATCAGCATCAGCCGTTTCAGTATCTGGCTTCCCTTTTTCACAAAAAATTACAATATCCGATCTAAAATTCAATATCCCGTCAATTTCTAAATATCAAGTTACCGTAAAAAAACTTGAAGCAAGCACTGGAATTTTTAGCAAATCATTCTCTGCCAACATATTGGAACAAGTTACTGTTTCTGATAATGACTCTAACACTATCAGAAATATCGAATTTAAAGAAAGTCCAAAAATCAACATCTCTTTCAATAATGAAGGAATATCAAGCTTTAATTATCAAGATTCTGGCTACACTATCCTAGAGGATCAAAAACCTCCTTTTTACAACTCTTCTAGCAATATTATCAAGATGGAAGCTATAGAAACTGCTAATAGCAAACTTACTCTAAAATTTAACATCGACATTAAAGATATGGAGGGAATAAGCCTTGCAAGCATTCATCAAAATTTTTTTGAGAAAAAAATAATCGAAGGAATAAAAACAGGAGAAATAACCATTGGCAATAATATTAATAATGCAACAAACAGTACATTATTAATAAATCCAGAACAACAAATGGCTATCACTTCAAATCAAATTAATCCTACTAATTCGCAATCGCCTTCTTCTATCAAGCCAGAATTAAAACCAGCAATTGAATTAGGTTCAAATTCTAACATTAACAACCCGCAAGCAATTCCACAGCAACAAGCTCCACAACAAGCATCGCCTGCAACATCTAACAACAATCAAGATATAAATCAAAACCCTAATAATAATTCTGGAACATTCAATAATAATCAGCCAATTAACCAACAAGAAGCAGTAAAAATAGCCTCTCAATCTGGCTCACCTGCCCTTGCTCAACAGGTAAGTGCCTCGGTTAATAATATACCTACAGTAAACAGCAATGGATCAGCCGTCAATTCAGTCAATACCGCACCAAACCCTGCAAATAATGCTCCTGCTATTGTCAATAATGCAAATGGTCAAGCTGAACAACCAAAATTAATAATTGAGCCAAATAAACAAAATCAAAAATTCAATCTTTCTTTAGAATTTGAATATACAGCAATCAATAGTTCGGAGCCTTCTATAAAGAAAGAAAATATCGCTACTACCAATACTCAACCAGCTACAGAGCAAGCAAATAACACAAACATTCCTAACCCTACTGCAAGTAATAATTCTTCAAATGGTAATCCTAGCAACATACCGCCGGTTCCTAATAATGCAGTAAATAATCAAAATAACCCTACTGCACCTAACAATGTTCCTGCACCAGCATTGTTAGAAATATCACCCGCCCATAAATCAGAAATTGTTGCCAATTCTGGATATTCTATCAAAATAAATAATTTTGAACTCTCTAGTAATGAAATAAAATTTACTGCTAACGGTCAAATTGACAACTTTATTGATGATAACTCGCCTTCTGGTTCGGTTACTCTAAAAATAGATAAATTTCCATCTTTCAATATTGCAATTTCATCTGCAGTTGAAAATATTAAAAGCAATATTTTAGCCAAACAAAATAAAGGATTATCACAGCAAAATAATATTCCTTATGATAATTTTTTAAACAAAATTAACGAAAAACTATTCTTAATTTTAGAAGAAATATCAAAAAAGAATGCACTAACAAAACCTGAAACCGCAGTTCTTGAAATAAGAAGAGAAAAAAATCTTGAATTTATTATCAACGAAACTCCAATGCGAGAAATTGCTGGTAAATTTTAATGGAAATCAATATTGCAATTAAAAAAGCGATAGAAATTTTACAAGATTCAGAAGCGAAATTAAACCCCCATTCTTCCTATAAAATAGATGAAGAATGGGGGTTTTTTTATCCTCAAAACAATCATCCGTTAGATGTAAGAATTATAATGCTTCACAGCTTTAAGCTAAAAGCTTCTGCAAAATCTTTAGAGTGGCTTGTATTTAATCCAAACTTCCTAATTGATAAGGATCATCAATCATTATTTTTTGAACTAATTGCAAGAAGAGTAAAAAATGAGCCTGTATCAAAAATAATAGGCTATAAAGAATTTTATGAATATCAATTTTTAGTAAATCAAAATGTTCTCGACCCTAGACCAGATTCGGAAACATTAATAGAATTAGTTATAGAATATTTTAAAAACAAAAATAACAACAATATTGGTCAAAAATTTTTGGAAATGTTTACTGGCTCTGGCTGTTTAGCGATAACTATCTTAAAACAATTTACTAACTTTACTGCAATCGCTAGCGATATCAGTAATGATGCAATCAATATTGCCAAACAAAATTCAGCCATCAATCAAGTTGCTGACAGAATAAATTTTGTTAATAGCGATAGTTTTAATAATATTTCAGGAGAGTTTGATTTTTTTATTGCTAACCCGCCTTACATACCAACATCAGAGATAAAAAATTTACAACCAGAAGTAAAAAATTATGAGCCTTTAATATCGCTAGATGGCGGTATTGATGGGCTTGATTTTTATCGCATTATCGCTAAAGAAGCAACCTCTTTCCTCAAGAAGGATTCGCCAATATTTCTAGAAATAGGTCACAATCAATTTGAAGATGTAAATAAAATTTTTATAAATAATGATTTTATTTTAGAAAATTTTAAACAAGATTTATCTGGAATCAACAGAGCTCTTTGTTTTAAGAAGCTTAAACACAATATTTTATAGAATAATTAATGAATAGCAAAAGAATCAGACTCGGTGTTAATATCGATCATATTGCAACTATTAGAAATGCAAGAGGCGGAACCCACCCAAGCCCAGTTTTTGGAGCAATGATAGCACAACAATACGGTGCCGACGGCATTACTCTTCATCTTAGAGAAGATAGAAGACATATTAGAGATGAAGATTTATCTTCGATAGCAGAAGCAATAAAATTACCGATTAACCTAGAAATGGCACCAACAGAAGAAATGCTTGAAATTGCAATTAAATTTAAGCCCAATGCGGTTTGTATAGTTCCTGAAAAAAGACAAGAAATAACAACAGAAGGCGGTCTTGATGTTATTAGCAATAGCAATAAATTGGCAAAAATTATTACAAAACTAAAACAAAATAATATTTTAGTTTCTATTTTTGTTGAAGCCAATAAAGAACAAGTCTTAAAATGCAAAGAGCTTGGTGCAGATATAGTTGAATTGCATAGTGGCAAATTTTGTGAATTATATAAAATTAATCAATCAACAGAAGAATATAATAAAATTGAAAATTGTGCTAAAATGGCAGTTTCAATAGGTTTGGAATGCCATCTAGGTCATGGCCTCAATTATGAAACCGCTCAAATTCTTGCCAATATCAAAGAAATTAGAGAATTTAATATTGGTCATTTTATAATTGGCGAAGCAATAATTGAAGGACTTGGTATTGTTATCGAAAAAATGAATAATGTAATTAATAAATCAATTTAATATGTTTAAAATATTATTCATTATTTTATTAAATTTTAATTTTCTTCCTATTTTTTATTCAAATACATTTGCAAATTCTTCGGAAATAAAAGAAGTAAATTATTTTTCTTCTTTGAGAGGAGATGAAACCAATGTTAGAGCTGGACCCGGTCATCAATATCCTATTAAATTTATTTATAAAATAAAATCGGTGCCCGTTAAAGTAATTAGCGAGTATGATAATTGGTGCGAAATAGAAGATTACGAAAAACAAACTGGCTGGGTTAGTAAAACCTTGTTAACCAAGAAAAGAACCATCATGGTAAATAGCAAAAAGCCAAAAATATCAATGCATCGCAAAAATAAAGATAATTCTAAAATTATTTACTATCTTGAAAATAAGGTAGTAGCACAATATCTGCAATGCGATGATTTGTGGTGTCAAATTAGAATTAACAATAAAAAGGGATGGGTTCAAAAGCAGGATATCTATGGAATATAGCAAAATAGAACAAAAATGCCCTGCAAAAGTTAATTTATTTTTGAAGATTCTTGGCAAAAGGGCAGATAATTACCATAATCTTTATTCGCTAATGGCTTTTATTGATTTATATGATGAATTATCAGTTGCTAGAAGTGATAATTTTAGCCTAAAAATAGGTGGTCAATTTTCAAGCGAAGTTGATGAAAATAATAATTTATTAACCCAAATTTTAGATTTTTTTGTTAAAGAATTTAAAATTAGCAATAATTTAGCAATAAAATTGCAAAAAAACATTCCTGTAGGAGCGGGGCTAGGAGGTGGCTCTAGCAATGCTCGCTGTTTTATAGATGCTATTAATCTAATTTTTAATCTCAAATTAAATCAAGAAGATCTTATTAAAATCAGCCTAAGATTTGGTTCGGATATTCCATTTTTTTTCAGCAACCAAGCTAGTATTATCAGTGGTAGAGGTGAGATTATTGAAAAATTTCCCTATTTTGAGGATTTGCCAATTTTATTAATTAACCCCAAGATAAACCTATCAACAGCAAAAATCTTTAACCTTTTAAAGAAGGATAATTCTAGTAAAGAAAATAATATCAAGCCAATTATTGCCAATAAAGAATTTTACCAAATTATCAGTCAAATAGAAAATGACCTTACCCTTCCCGCTATTTCAATATGCCCCGCAATAGAAGAAATTATTGAAGAGTTAAAAAATTTAAAACCATTAGTTGCAAGAATGTCTGGTAGCGGTTCAACCTGCTTTGCAATATTTAAAAATGAAGAAGAATTAAAAAAAGGTTATGATTATTTTTATAAAAAATTTAGTGATTATTTTATCATTCAATCAAAAATAAGATATAATAACTATTCTAGATATATAAATTAGCTAAATATCATCAAGTGGCCAATTGCTTCTAGCCTTAAAATCAAGATTACTAACTTTACCCAACAATAAATTTTCGACTCCTGCCCAGGCTATCATTACTGCATTATCAGTGCATAAATTAATTGGTGGAGCAATTAATTTTAAACCATGATTTTCAACTAATTTTTGTAAATAATTAAATAAAAATTGATTAGCCGCAACCCCGCCAGCAATTACAACATTTTGCAATTGATTATTTTCAATAAGATTTTTTATTTCAATTTTATTAAAAACATTTTCTAATCTATTGGCAATAATTTCAGCAACAGTGAATTGAAAAGATGCAGAAATATCTTTTTTATCTTCTATGCTAATTTTAGCAGGGCTAGTTAAGTAATTAAAAGGCTCTTGATTAATTTTTTCAATCAATCTTCTTACTGCGGTTTTTAGACCCGAGAAAGAAAAATTATAAAGATTATTTTTATCATTATGGTTATTATCAATTAAAGGCTTTGGTAATTTAAAATTATTATGATTACCTTCTTTGGCCATTTTCTCAATTGCTGGGCCTCCGGGATAGTTCATTCCTAGCATTTGAGCAACCTTATCAAAGGCTTCTCCAAGAGCATCATCAATGGTTTCGCCAATTTTTAGATAATCTCCTACACCCTTCGCGAGCAATATTTGGCAATGCCCTCCCGATAATAGCAATAAAAGATAAGGAAACTCAATATTATGCGAAAATCTTGCGGTTAAGCTGTGCCCCTCAAGATGATTTACCGCAATAAATGGCTTGCGATAAAGAGAGGCAAGGGTTTTTGCTGACATCATTCCGACAATAACAGCACCAATCAAGCCCGGCCCCGATGTTCCTGAAAAGGCATCTATTTCTTCAAAACTAATTTTGGCAATATCTTTTGCCTCTAAAATTAATTTATCTAAAATTTCAAGATGACTTCTTGATGCCAATTCTGGAACCACTCCTCCGTAGAGTCGATGAAGATCAATTTGAGAATTAATAACATTGGCAAGCACTCTTTTTTGAGAATTTTTATATTCAACAATTGCAACTGCGGTTTCATCGCAAGAGGTTTCAATTCCGAGTACTATCATTAATGATGCCCATCTAAATTATTAAATCTGGTAAATTCCGCATCAAAATAAAGTCTAATATAACCAATTGGCCCATTTCTTTGCTTAGCAATAATAACTTCAGATAAATGATTTAACTTATTCATTTCAGCCTCCCATTTTTCAAATTCTTCTCTTTTTTCTTCTGGAGGCTTTTTTCTTTCGTGATAATAGCTCTCGCGATAAATAAAGGCAACGACATCCGCATCTTGCTCAATTGAACCAGATTCTCTTAAATCTGATAATTGTGGCCTTTTATCTTCTCTTTGCTCTACTGCCCTTGAAAGTTGAGATAAAGCTAACACTGGAATATTAAGCTCCTTAGCAATTGCTTTAAGCCCTTGAGTAATTTCAGAAATTTCTTGCACCCTACCATCACTAGAGCGAGAACTAACTCCACGAATTAATTGCAAATAATCAATCACCAACAAAGATAAATTGTGCTTTCTTACCATTCTTCTTGCCCTAGTACGAATTGCCGAAATAGAAAGTGCAGGAGTATCATCAATAAAAAAAGGTAATTTTGAAATTTGTCCGCTTCTAGTGGCAATAACCTCCCACTCATTTTCATCGATCTGACCAGTGCGGAATTTAGTTGCATTAACACTGGTTTCCATTGATAAAATTCTTGCTGATAATTGTTGAGCGGACATTTCAAGCGAGAAGAAGCCCACCGCCTTCTGCTTTTCAGAGTTGTCGTCATTTAATATTTTACAAGAATTAACCGCAATATTAATTGCAAGAGCGGTTTTACCCATTGAAGGACGACCAGCAAGTATGATTAAATCCGATCTTTGCATCCCGCCGAGCATTTTATCAACATCTATCAAACCTGTTGAAATACCGCTAATATTACTATCGCTTTTTCTAGCAACCGCAATATTTTGAAGAGCCTCTTTTATTGATAAAGAGATATTACGAAAATCACTCTTACCATTGCTATTTTCAGTAAGTTCAAATAATTTTGCTTCCGCCATTTCAATTTGTTGACTTGCCATAGCTTCTTTTTGACTATCAAAAGCATTTATAACTATATCCTCACCAATAATTGCAAGCCTTCTTTTTAAAAATAAGTCATAGATAATATTTGCATATTCAGCAATATCAATAATTGAAGATGCCTTATAAATTAATTCTACCAGATAATTAGCACCACCCTGCTCTTTTATCAAATGATTATCAATGCAAAATTGCTTTAAAGTCATTTGATTAGCAACCTGAGATTTCTCAAGATTAGCAATTATTTTTTCATAAATAGCCCGATGAGCAGGATAATAAAAATGCTGTGGCTGTAGGAATTCGGACACTCTTTCATAATAGTTATTATTGGTAATAATGCTACCAATAACCACTTGCTCTATTTCAAAATTAGCAAGCTCTTTTTTTTCTAATAAATGCGATGTAAGGGCGGTAGTTTCTTTTTCCGTGCTATTATTTTTTTTTGATTTAGACATTATTTTGCCACAATTCCTAATTTATTGAATAATTCTTGATCTCTTGCTACTTCTGGGTTTTCAGTGGTTAATAGTTTTTCGCCATAAAAAATTGAATTGGCTCCCGCAAGAAAACACAAGGCTTGGGTTTGCTCGCTCATTTCATTTCTACCTGCCGATAATCTAACCACCGATTTAGGCATCATAATTCTAGCAATGGCAATGGTTCTAACAAATTCAAAATGGTCAAGATTTTCAACATTTTCAAGCGGTGTTCCCGCTACTTTTACCAACATATTGATCGGAACTGACTGCGGATGGCTAGGCAAATTAGCTAGCACAATCAACATTCTAGCCCTATCAATGCGAGATTCCCCCATACCGACAATTCCACCGCTACAAACATTAATGCCTGATTTTCTAACATTTTCAAGGGTTTGAAGCCGATCAGAAAAATTGCGAGTGGTAATAATTTCTGAATAAAATTCTGGCGAAGTGTCAATATTGTGATTATAAAAATCAAGCCCCGCATCTTTTAATTTAGAGCTTTGCTCTGCTGTCAACATACCGAGAGTCATACAGGTTTCAAGCCCAGTTTTTTTAACCGATTGTACTATTTCGCAAATTTGATCAACATCTCTATCATTAAGACTTCTCCATGCTGCACCCATACAAAAACGGGAAGCTCCTGCATTTTTAGCATCAATTGCCGATTCGATGATTTTTTCAATTGGCATTAATTGCTGTTTTTCAAGCCCAGTGTTATAATGTGCCGATTGCGGACAATATTTGCAATTTTCAGGGCAAGAACCAGTTTTTATACTTAATAAACTACTAATTTGCACTTGATTAGCAGGATGAAATTTGCGGTGAATTTGAGCAGATTTAAGAATTAAATCATTGAAAGGTAAATCAAATAGGGATAATATTTCTTCAACTGTAAAATCATGGCGAATTAATGGTTGAAAATTCTCAATATTATAATCTTGACCATCAACCTTACTAAAACTTGTTTCAATCATATTTAAAAATTATGAAAATTAATATTATTGCCTGCGGAAAACTAAGTTCAGGAAGGCTTGACTCTTCATTTCACACCATTTTAAAAGATTATCAAAAAAGATTAAAATGGAAATTAGAAATTATTGAAATTAATTTAAAAAGCTCAACGAAAAATTTCAATAATAATGAAATAGAGCAATATAAAAAAGCCGAGGCAATATTAATTAACAAGGCCCATAAAAGCAACTCAAAATTTAGCAATAATGCAAAATTAATTGCTCTTGATGAAAATGGCAAACAATTTTCAAGTGTTAATTTTAGCAAAATAATTGCGGATTATCAATTAAATGGTTGCTCGGAACTTAATTTTGTAATTGGCGGAGCTTTTGGATTAGCTAAAGAAATTTTAGAATTAGCAGATTTACAACTTTCGCTAGGAGCAATGACAATGCCTCATATGATTGCCCGCATAATATTAATTGAACAAATTTATCGAGCCCAAACCATTATCGCAGGGCACCCTTATCATAAATAATTTCACCCTAAATTAAAATAGCGATCCGATTTTACTTGACAATTATAAAAATAGGATCACAATATAATTACAATTAAGATAATTGATTTATAAAAGCAAATTTTAAAAACATAATTAAACCCCTAGAATAATTTAAAACAAAAGAGATTTGCACTCAATTTTTAAAATCTATTATGTGGAAGGATGAAAGAAAATGTCCTCACTGTAAAGGTTGCGAAATAATGGAATACAAAAACTATAAAAGAAATAGATATAAATCTTGTAAAAAAGATTTTTTAATAAAACAAGGTGCTATTTTCAAGACTCAAATATTAAATTAAAAAAATGGTTTATGGCTATTTATATTTTTAATGCACATAAAAAAGGTATAAGTTTTGCCAGTTAGCAAAATACATCTCAGTTTTACAATCTACAGCTTGGTTTATGTTGCAAAGATTAAGACACGGAAGCAAAAACCTATTTAAACAAGAATTCAAAGGCACAGTTGAAATAGATGAAGCTTATTTAGGTGAGAGTGAAACAAATAGACACTCATTAGATATAAAATTAAAAGGTCAAAAAGAGAATGTTGTTATAATTGGAATGATTAATCGCGAAACTGGAATTGCAAAGGCAATGAAAGTTTTGTCTAGTGAAAAATATAATGAAGGCAGAACTACTTTTAAAATGCATATAAACTCAATTGAAGGATACTGGAGCTTGTTAAAAAGAGGAATAAATGGAACTTATCACTGGGTTTCTAAAAAAAACATAAATAAATATATCAATGAGTTTTCATTTCGTTATAATAGCCGCAATGAAAGTGATACAGATAGATTTAAAATGTTTTGTAATAATTTGAATGGCAAATTGTTATACTAGTCAATTAACCGCTTAATTTTATGAATATGAACTTTAATGATTTTTTTGAAAGTGTAGTAAAAACAGACACAAAACAAATTGCAAATAAACTACAGCCAAAGCCTTTTGTAAAATGGGTTGGTGGTAAGCGTTCAATTATAAATGAACTTTTACAACGAATACCAAAGCAAATAAACAATTATTATGAGCCTTTTGTTGGAGGTGGTGCTTTGTTCTTTGAAATATACAATATGGTTAATCATAGCTATTTATCCGATTTGAATGTTGACCTTGTTGTGTCATACAATATAATCAAAAACGAACCTCAAAAGCTTATAGAGTTATTAAATAAACACACAGAAAATCATAACGAAGAGTATTATTATGATATAAGAAAATTACAAGATTTACAAGACCCTATTGAAAATTCCGCAAGATTTATCTATTTAATGAAAACTTGCTTTAATGGGCTTTATAGAGTAAATAAAAATAACGAGTTTAACACTCCAATAGGAAGCTACAAAAACCCTAATATTTGCGACAAAGAAAATATATTTGCAGTCAATCAAGCTTTGCGGTATGCAACTATAAAATATCAAGACTTTACAAAGATAACTCCTCAAAAAGGTGATTTTGTATATTTTGACCCCCCTTATCATCCTACAAGCGAGGATTCTTTTACAAAATATTTAAGCAATGGTTTTAGTGAAAAAGACCAAACAAGATTAAGAGATTTTGCATTAGAATTAACAAAAGCAGGAATTAATATTATGATTTCAAATTCAGATGCAGAGTTTATAATTGATATTTATAAAAAGAATTTTAATATAAGTAAAGTGTCCGCTCCGAGAGTTGTAAATTGCAAAGCCGATAAACGACAATCTGTGTATGAAACATTGATAACGAATTTTTGATTATATGATAAAACAAGGTGGAAAAACCGCTACAAAAAATGGTAGCCAATTAGAAAATCTTGTAAAAACTATGCTTGAAGATCAAGAATATAAATTTATTGAAAGAAATAAATTTATTCTTGCTACAAATGGACTTGAGCAAAAATTATATACTCAACAATTAGTAATTGGTGAAAGTATATACTCAACAAATGAATATAAACACGAATTGAATGCTGATTTTGTTGTTTATGATTCAAATAAAAAAGAAAAATATATTATTATCGAATGCAAATCACAAACATCCGCAGGGAGTGTTGACGAAAAATATCCTTATTTAAATGAAAACATAAAACATAAATATCCTTACAAGACTATTGTTATTTTAGATGCACCAGCTGCTAAAAAAGGAGCTAAAGTATGGTTAAAAGAGCAAGAAAAAACAAATGATAAATTACAAGTATTTCAAGATTTTTCAGAATTCAGAGCTTGGGCTATTAAAAATCTTTAGTTAGGGTGAAATTCTTTATAATTACCAATTTTTCAATAAAATTCTTGCAATATTTTTGTAAAACTCTAATTATGACACTCATTTTTTAAATTACTTAAATCCCAAATATCAATCTAATTATGACTATTGAATTTCAAAATATTATTGAAAAAGCATTCGAAGAAAGAGCCAAAATAAACAGCCAAACCACAGAAATTGAAGGGGTTGGTAATGTTCGCAAGGCGGTAAATTATGCAACGAATGAATTAGATGCTGGCAGATTAAGAATTTGTGAAAAAATCAATGGAGAATGGCAAGTTAATCAATGGCTTAAAAAGGCAATTTTACTATATTTTCGCCTTAATGATAATAAAATCAGCAAACAAAATAATCTCTCTAACGATTCTAAATTTCTTGGAGACAATCTCACTCATTTTGATAAAGTACCGTTAAAATTTAATAATTGGCAAGAAAAAAATTTCCTTGATGCAGGTTTTAGAGCGGTTGCTGGTTCAATTGTAAGATATTCAGCCTTTATTTCTAAGGGAGTAATTTTAATGCCTTCTTTTGTTAATGTTGGAGCATTTGTTGACGAAGGAACAATGATTGACACTTGGGCAACAGTTGGCTCTTGTGCTCAAATTGGCAAAAATTGCCACATTTCAGGAGGGGTTGGAATTGGCGGAGTGCTAGAACCATTGCAAGCAAACCCTGTAATTATTGAAGATGATTGTTTTATTGGAGCCAGAAGCGAAATTGCCGAAGGTGTTATTATTGAAAAAGGTTCAGTGCTTTCAATGGGAGTATATATTGGAGCATCAACCAAAATAATTGACAGAGTAACAGGAGAAGTTTTTTACGGCAGAGTTCCTGCTTATTCAGTAGTGGTTCCCGGTTCAGTAAAATCAACCACTGGTGATTGTAATTTATATGCTGGAATCATCGTTAAAAAAGTAGATGAAAAAACAAGAAGCAAAACCTCAATCAACGAATTGCTAAGAGATTAAAAGAGATATTTTAGCTCTTGAAAAAGAGACTGACTGGATTTTGAAGGAAATAATTTCTTAAAAAATAAATTCTTAAAGTAAAATAAGAAAATTGTTATTTTACTTTAATTAAACTTAAAAAATCCATGATTCTAGAAAACTACAAGTCAGGAAACTTAATAAAATCAAAGGCTGGTTACAAATACTTTTTACCAACAAAAATCAATGAAGAATGGATTTGGCAAGATCAACAAATTGGTAAATTACTTGAAAAAGCAGCAATAAAACTTGGCGAACTCAATTCTTTTTCAATACTAGTTCCCAATATTGATTTATTTATTCAGTTGCACATCAGTAAAGAAGCTGTTATTTCAAGCAGAATTGAAGGAACAAAAACCGAAATTGACGAATCTTTTTTAAGCGAATCGGAAATTTTACCCGAAAGAAGAGATGATTGGAAAGAAGTCGCAAATTACACCAAGGCAATAAATCAAGCAATCTTAGATCTACAAAACCTACCCCCATCTCCTCAAGATCGATAAAAGAAACTCACAAAGTTTTACTAAACAGTGTCAGAGGTCAGGAAAAACAACCTGGGAAATTCCGCACAAGTCAAAACTGGATTGGTGGAAGTTCGCCTTCTGATGCTGTTTTTGCTCCTCCAAGCTTTGAGCATGTAGAAGAATTGATGAGTGATTTAGAAAAATTTATTCATAACGACGAAATCAATGTCCCTGATTTAATCAGAATAGCCTTGGTTCATTACCAATTTGAAACCATTCACCCTTTTTTGGACGGCAATGGCAGAATTGGCAGACTTTTAATCACACTCTTTTTAGTCGATAAAAAAATTCTTACCAAACCCCTACTTTATCTGTCGGCATATTTTGAAGAAACAAGGGCCTATATTACGATAATTTAACTTTTGTTCGCACCAAAAACGATACGAAGCAATGGCTAAAATATTTCCTAGTTGGGATTGAAAAAACTGCCACAAAATCAGCAGAAACATTCTCAAAAGTCTTGATCCTAAAAAGTGATTTAGAAAAAATGATTAACAAAAATTTTGGCAAGAAATCGCCAAGTGCCATAACTTTGCTTAATCACTTATTCGAAAAGCCAAGCCTTTATGTCAAAGAAGCTCAAGAAATAGCCAAACTAAGCTATAAGTCAGCAAATGATTTAGTTGATGATTTTGTCAAGGCAGAAATTCTTGAAGAAATAACTGGGCAAAGCCGCAACCGCATTTTTGTTTTTAGAAAATATTTTGATCTTTTTAAGTAGCACCACGAACAACACAAATAAAATGAAAGATAGCGGGATTTGCTTGTGAGCTTAACAATTTTTTTGCTACTTTGTCTAATGTTTTTGTTCTTTATTCATAGTGAGCCACTATAAGGAAGTGATTTAATGTAATTTTCCATAAATTCAAAGTCTGGCTTTCCTTTTTGATTTACTGGAAGTTTGATAATATTATTAGCAAATTTATTTTGAAATGCCTTTCTACCAAAGGAATATTTGTGTTTATCTTGATTAATAATGGTTGCAATAAAAGTTCCATTATACACATTCAGATTGTTATTGTGTAAAATACTAATCTCATCACTTGCAGTAAACTCCCCCTCTATATAATAACATCTTCCAAATGTTGTATAAACTAAAGAATCTTTCCTTGTAAATAAAGGATTTGCTATCATATCAGTTAATCCATTATTGTAATCACTAGCAGAATAATATGGAATGCTACCACTAATTCTATCCAACTCGATCAATCTTTTTCCTCTAACTATCTCAAATATCTCCCCAACAATAAACTCCTTCCATTTACTTGTATCAATGATTGCATTGCCTTTTGTTTTTGCAACGATTTCCTTGTTATTGAAAATGACATTTTTACTCAATGTTTTGATTACATTTCTCATATATTCCCACTCTGGTGATTTGTTGTGATTGACTGGTAAAATAATAATCTCCTTGCGCAATCTTTCGTTGTTTATTTCTCTGGCAAAATTATATTTATTTCGCATTGTTTCAATGATGGGTTTTAGAAAAAGTGCAATGTAGTTATCAAGTGGAATATTCGGGTCTTTAATTTCAATGACGGTACAATGGTCTGATGATACAAATTTATAGGGATGATAAAAACAATAACCAACAGAACCACTGTTGCTAAGTGTTAAAGCATTCTCATAAATCGTCATATAACTTGGCGGAAGTATGTAGTTATCTACTCCATTATTTTTTTTGCTTGATGAAATATAGGCAATATCTCCGCTTACTTGGTCTAGTGTTGCGAGTCTTTTTCCTCTCGTAATAGTAAAAATTTCATCAAAACGAAATTCTTGCCACAATTCCTTATTAATCATTTTCATTGTTATTATTGTTTAAAACCCCATTTGCACTAATGCTATTTTCGTTTAAAATTTCCAGCAATGAAATTTCATCAATATCTTTGTCAATCAAATCTAACTTCAGTTTTGTTGAAAATATTACATATTCTTTGATTGATTTTTCAAACGATTTTTCTGTAAGATTATTATAATCCGTTTTAGCATGTGCTTGAATAATCCATTCATCTGTCGCACTTATTTCTTTATATACAAGGTTAATAGAATCCTCATATTGAGTTGGGTTTTTAAGTTTTTTAAGAGTATCTTTCTTGATTGTATTCCATTTATTCAAGACATCCGTCCTTCCCTTACTTTTTGAAAGAATAAATCCATCATCTTTTAAATCATAAAATACCACCTTATCATCTTTGATGTTATGAGGCCTGTTTGTTTCAAAGACTGCTATTGCAGTATGAGTTGAGGCATTTGGTTGAAATAGTTCACTTGGTGTATTGATTACATATTTTAAGGTATGTTTTGAAAGTATTCTCTTTCTGTCTGTCTCATCTTTAAAATAAGTAGAAAGTGGAGCAATAATAATTCCATATCTTGAGCATTTATCAAGCATTCTTTCCAAAAACTGTATCTCTTTCTTGGTTGGGTTTGTATCGTTGTCTTTTCCGCCATATGGAGGATTGATAAAGCCTATTGTTGGAACAATGGGCCTTTCTTGTTTTGCCAGTTTTAATAAAATATCATCGATTACTTTTGAGAAAAAGTCCTCATTAAATATTTGAGACTTCCCATCACCTCTAAAAAGCATATTTGATATTGCAAGTGAATACATCGTACTTGATTTTTCGAATCCTATTAATTGTCTTGCTTTAATATTTTCAATTCTGTCTCTTTTGTCATGTAAACTAGAGCTTTCTATTGTCTCTACAAGCTTATTCATTCCAGCAATAAGAAAGGCGCCAGTTCCACAAGCAGGATCAAAAATTACATCGTTTGTTTTAATTTCTATTAAATCTGTAAAAAGAGTGGTTATATGGTTTGGAGTTAAAACGATTCCTTTTTTTACATTTGCAATTCCAGCATATCTTAAAAATTCTTCGTAGAATTTTCCTATAATATCATAAGATGTTTTTTTATTGAATAGTGGTATTACTTGATTTTGAAGTTCTGTTAGAATATCTTTGAGGATGTCGGTCGATATTAAATCATTGTCCGTTTTAATGAAAGTAAGTTCATTAGTTAAAACATCTATTTTATTTTTATCAATTCCTTGTGATATAAGAATATCCTCCACCGTTGTGGGTATATTTCTAATGATTGTTTGCGTGTTCCACGAAATATAGCTATTTTTAAAATCCGTTATATTATCATTCGGATAAAGACAAATCATTAATGCACTTAAAAGAACTGGTCTTTTTTGTGAGTCCAAGTTTCTTAGTATTCTGTTTATTTCACTTGATGATTTTGAGATATTGCTAGATATTTTTTCTAAATCTATATTTTCAAAGAAAGCTAAATAGTCCGCTTCATCTAATATTTCTTTTTCCTTTATGTTTATGATTGTATTTGCTTCAATTATAAAGGTGTCTAGTCTATGGTTGTATTCTGCATTTATGTCTCCAGAAAATGCAATACCGATTATTTTCCAGTCTTTTAAAAAATTTTGAGTTGTTTCCTTTTCTTGTGAAAGTTTGTCTTTGGTAAAAAATGAAAGATAGTGCTTAATTCCGTCTACTGCAAAATCCATTGGCCTATCTTCGTTTTTTGAAGTATGGCTTTTAGTTTGGTCTTTGTTTTCTATTAAAATGAGGAGTTTTTTATTTTCATTTATATAAATAAGGTCTGGCTCACCTCTATTTTCTGTACATTTCTTACTTGATTTATCTAATATGCTTTGAATATGCGGGCTGTTATCTAGCTTTTTTACAGTCCATTCTTTGCTATATACTCTATTTTCTTTAATGTAATTAAAAAGAGCGATGTCTTTTTTAGCTTCGTTTTTTCTTGCCATACCTTATGCAATTAATTCTTTATATGTTATATTCTTTTCTGATAGAATTGCTAAATAAATTAGCAATTCTATCTGTCTTAGTTATCCTTCATTAAGTCTAAAAGTAAATTCACTTACATATCTATTCAAATTTTTTTGCTAATATTGGTGAAATATACCGTGATACCCTCTTTTTAATATTACCCACAAGATCTCAATAGTGTTGATGAAAACACCGTAACAATTTCTTCTTGCTGTGGTTAACTGTGAAATGAGGAATAAAGCCTTTTATTGACTTATAACCTTTAAAATCATCAGTCATCAAAACACCATTAAAACATCAACATTATTCTTTACAATTACTCCTAAGTCAACAAATTTTAATCTTTTTTGAATAACAGTTTTAACTTTTTTACCCTTAATCAAATTTATAAAATTCTTCGCCAATTTCTATTTCTTCGCGGTTGTTTTTTCGTCGCCATTCATTGTTATCTCTAAGAGAATAAATGCAACCGCAATATTCTTGTTTGTAAAATTCTTCTTTTTTTGCTATTTCATACATTCTTGAAGCTCCGCCCGCCTTTCTCCAATTGTAGGTCCAGTAATTAACTCCTTCGTATTTTTTAGCCACCCTCAAGCCACAACCATTAATTTGATCCATATCTTTCCATCTTGAAATACCAAGCGATGAAGTAATAATTTTAAAATTATTTTCAAAGGCATAAAGTGCGGTTCTCTCGAATCTCATATCAAAGCATTTAGTGCATCTCTCCCCTCTTTCTGGTTCATTTTCCAAGCCTTTGGCTCTTGCAAACCAGTTTTGCACATCATAATCGGCATCAATAAAGGATATTCCTAGTTTTTCAGCAAATTTAATATTTTCTTCTTTGCGGATTAGATATTCTTTTTTAGGGTGGATATTGGGATTATAAAAAAATATTGTTAAATCAATATTAGAGGCGATCATTCTCTCCATTATATCTCCTGCACAAGGAGCACAACAACTATGCATTAAAACTCGATTATCAGTCGCATAATCGGGAAGCTTTAGTAAATATTCATATTCTTGCTTTAACATAATTTAGTTGATAATTTTAATTGTTTTTTAGTTATTTTATAAAAAAATATCCTAATAATAATAATTATTTTTTTCAAGTGAGAAATGCCAGAATTACCAGAGGTTGAAACCATTAAAACTAGCCTAATTAATGCCAACTTAATCAATAACAAAATCAGCGAGGTTTTTCGCTCTAATTACAAATTGAGAACCAATTCAACCATTAATTTAAATAATTTAAAAAATCTTATCATTAAAAAAATATCACGAAGAGCTAGATATTTATTGATTGAATTTGACAATCAAACCAGCCTAATAATTCACTTAGGAATGAGCGGAAGATTGCTACTAAAACCAGAATTAACAACAGAAAAGCATAATCATTTTGCAATAAAAATTTTTGACAACTCTAAAAATAACTCGCAATGGCTTATTTTCAATGATCCTCGCAGATTCGGTTTAATTGATTTGATAAATAACAACAATTTAGAAAATCATAAAATGCTTTTAAAACTTGGTCCAGAGCCATTATCAAATGATTTTAACCCACGATATCTAGCTAATAAACTTGCTAATAAAAATATTAATATTAAAACTAGCCTAATGGATAATCAAATTGTGGTTGGGGTTGGCAATATTTATGCCAATGAATCACTATTTTTATCTAAGATTTTGCCACTAAGGTCTTCAAAATCAATTAATGAAAAAGAAATTAAAAATCTAATTAAATCAATTAAATTTGTTCTTAATCAAGCCATTATTAATAAGGGCTCCTCAATAAATGATTATGTTGATGCCGATGGCAATGTTGGTAACTTTCAAAATAACTTCAAAGTTTACGGAAGAATTAATCAAAATTGCATAAAATGCTCAAATAATATTGAAAGAATAATTCAGAATGGTCGATCAAGCTTTTTCTGCAAAAAATGTCAAAAATAATATGTTTTATAAAAAATTAAAATTTATCACAATCATCATCAATCTTAGCTTAATTCTCAATACTTCTTGCTCTAGCAATAAAGAATTTAACTACAAAAAATATACCGCTAAAACAAAAGAATTGCTACAACAAGCAAAATATAAAACTGCTAATAATTTTAGTAAAATTTTTCATCGCGAAGAAAAACCAGAAGAACGGTCCGAAGAAAAACTTGAAATTATTGACGAAAAGCCAATTAGCAACCCCGCACAAAGCAATAAAATCAAGCAAAATTTTGTTTATGGCACCAAAGATGTTCCTCTTGCCGACGACCTAATTAAGATTGGGGAAGATAGCTTAAATTTCGATCTAGATTATGGCAGTATAATTTCATCTTCTTATAAAACAGAACAAGATATATCAATTATTCAAAAATTTTATCAAGAAACCTTGCTACAAATGGGCTGGAATCTTATCGAAAATTCATCAGAATTATTAAAATTGACAAGAGATAATGAAAAATTAACCATCAATTTTAAAAAATCAAACCATCAAGAAATTAATCAAAAAAACGAATTAATCATAAACTTTATGGTATCTACAACCGTTAATTCTTCTAATCAAAGCGGAATCTTCTTCGAAGAATAAAATGACAACAATATTTTCTACTATAACCTCTACAAATAGTGGCTCCGTCGCAATAATTCGTATTTCTGGCAACAAAACAATTGACTGCCTTAATGCTCTTGGCATCAATAAAAAGCCGAATCATAATCAAATATTATTTACAAAAATCTATGATTTAGAAAATAATAAACTACTTGATGAAGCTGTAATTTCAAGCTTTGAGGCTCCCAATAGCTTTACAGGAGAAAATGTTATCGAAATAAATATTCACAATTCAATTTTTATCATCAAAAGAATTTTTGCTATTTTATCAAAAGTCAAGGATGTAAGAATAGCAGAGGCTGGAGAATTTTCTAAAAGAGCTTTTTTGAATGGAAAAATTGATTTAGTGCAGGCGGAAGCTATACCAGATTTAATTAAAGCAGAAACGGAAATTCAACATCGACAGTCATTGCAACAATTAACGGGAATTCTAGGGCAAAAATATGAAAATTGGCGAAGCGAAGTAATTCAATCCTTATCAATGATAGAAGCGGTTATTGATTTTCCAGAAGATGATTTACCTACTGAAATTATTGATTTAGTAGAAAATAAGGTAAAAAACTTAATTTCAGAAATAACTCTTCATCTTCAAAATAAATCAATCGGGCAAAAAATAAAACAAGGTTTAAGCCTTGTAATTATTGGCTCTCCAAATGTTGGGAAATCTAGTTTAATTAATTTTCTTACCCAAAGCGAAGTGGCAATTGTTTCTGATATCGCAGGAACAACAAGAGATATCATTGATACACATTTAGAAATTGCAGGAATGATGGTAAAAATTTCTGATACTGCTGGAATTAGAAAAACCAATAATCCAATTGAAAAAGAAGGTATTGAAAGAGCAATAAAAAGAGCAAGCGAAGCTGATTTTAAAGTTTTTGTTGTCGAACTTAATAATTATCAAATATTAACAGAAAATGCTCATCTAATTGACGAAAGAAGCCTAATCATCATTAATAAAATTGACAATAATCATCTTAGTAAAAATTTAACTCTTAGCGATGAAGAAATAACAAATTTAAAAGTAAATAACTGGCTACAAAACCTTGATAATCAATCATCACAAGCAATTATAATTCCAGTCTCTATCAAGGAAAATTTAAATATGAATAAATTTTTGCAATCACTAGAAATGATAATTGGTAAAACTTTTATTATTGGCAGTAATGTTGAAATGATTACTCAACAAAGATACATAAATGCCTTGCAAAAGGCTTTGGAAGCACTCAAAAACTTTGATTTAAATAATAATATTGAAATAGCAGGAGAAGAGTTAAGAATCGCCTCGCGAGAAATTGGCAAAATAACCGGAAAAGTTGGTGTTGAGAATATTCTTGACAATATTTTTAGCAAATTTTGCATTGGCAAATAAAAAATCAGAAAAATCAATAATTATTACTCAACAGCCCCTTATTTAGCGAATTTGTTTAGTTATTTTGTTTGGCAGAAGCTTGATATGACAAGGCAATTTCAACAAATTCACTCGCTTCAAGACTTGCTTTGCCAATCAAAAGACCATCAATATTATCAATAGCAAGAATTGAGGCTGAATTTTTACTATTTACTGAACCACCATAAAGCACTGACACATTAGCATTATTAGTAATCTTATTTTGTGATTTTAATTCATTAATCGTTGCAGTTATTGCATCTGATATTTCTTTAATTTCTGCAATTGTAGGAACATTACCACTACCAATTGACCAGATCGGCTCATAAGCAATTAAAAGCTCAAATGATTGTTTAGAATCAAGCATTGATAATGCTTCTTTTAGCTGTTCTTTTACAAAATCAACATGTTCTTTTTTATTTCTAACCGCTAAATTTTCACCAATACATAAAATTGGTATAAATTTTTGACTGATTGCTAAATTCAGCTTTTTAGCAATAATTTTATTAATTTCATTATTGAATTCCCTTCTTTCAGAATGACCAATAATTACAAATTCGCAACCGACTTCCTTAAGATTAAGCAAAGAAACATTGCCTGTAAAAGAACCAGAAAGCTCGTAATGACAATCTTGACCTCCGATCTTGATAATTTTCTCCTCGATAAGAATTTTATCAATTTCTTCGTCAGTAAGCCTAGAAAGAGTTTGATTTCTCTTAGCAATTATGTCTTCTAACTGCTCTAGGCCCTCATCCATAATTTCACTATCGATATAATCAAGTAAAATAGTTGGAGGACAAATTACGAAGGTAAGATTGTCAAATTTCTCACGATTGGAATAAAAAGCACGGAAAAACTTATCAAGCCATACATCTGTTGACTCAAAACCGTGATTCATCTTCCAATTTGCAATAATAAAAGGTTTTTTATAAAGATTCGGCATTAATAATTGTTGCTATCGGTTCACTCAGTAAATCGTGTCTCCAACCGCTTAAATGAATATTTAAGTTATCTGGTTGCGAAATGATTTTTTTCAAAACATAAGAGTTTAATAAAAACTGACCACCAATATTGTGATCTTGAGCTATTTTTGCAACTAATTTTTGTAGATTTTGTAAGGTTTTTTTCTGATCATTATTTAATCGAACCGATTCATTTTTTTTGATGTGGAGGATATCGGCATATGAGGGGTAGGTGTCTAAGATTGTGGCTATACTAGAAGATATAAAATCGCTTATGTAGTTAAAGAGTAGTCTTTTCTCCGACTGCAATTGATATATTATTTGTTCATTAATAATATTATTTGAACGAAGTTTTAGTAGTTTAATAATAGCATCAACATTAACAGTAGCAATAATTCGATTAGATATATCGGAAACAATTTTTTTAATAAAATAACTTTCTACCACTTCAATATTTGGCACAAAATCAATATCTAATAAATTTACTTCACGACCTTTAATATGCGAATCAGATTCATTATTTTCAGAATCAGGATCATTTGCTACCATACTCTCTTGCAACTCCTCTCTTTCTAATTCTTCCCCAAAACTAGCATTGTAATTAATTATTTTTGTAATTATTTCATCTTCGATAAAATGTTGCCTTGGTAAATTAATTATCTTAACCATTTCCTCACGCCACAATAAAAATTGATTCATATGATTTTTCTGTTGATAACCGCAATCTCTTGGGCAAATCTTACGGAAAATATGATCAATTTCATCGCTACAGGCAGTAGCAACAAAATCAGACATATCCTCTTGCAACCAATTCTGGCGACCTAATTTTATTACATTTTGCAATAATTCTTGATAGATTGGAATTAAAAACAGAACATCTTCAACTGCATATTCTAGCTGTTCAGTGCTAAGTGGTCTTTGCTCCCAATCACTCCTTTGTTGCTCTTTGTTAATGCTATAATTACAAAATTTTTCAACTAAAGATTGATAGCTCTGATTAATATTAGAATCAACTATATTAGCCATTATTTGAGTATCAAAAACATTTTCTGGCAACTTATTTTTATCTTCTGCATTCATATCATTATGAATTCTTTGAAAAATTTGTAAATCTTGCATCGAAGAATGAAAAATTTTAATAATTTTTTTATCGTAAATTAATTTTACTATTTCTAATAAGTCAATTTTAGTTAAACAATCTATTAAAAATACTTCTACATCTTCTTCACCATGAATTGCGATTTGGATTAATGATAATACTGGAAAATAGGTTTTTTCTCTTACAAACTCTGTATCAATCGCCATCATTTTAAATTTTTTTATTTTTGCTATTAGCAGTTTCAACTCTTGTTGACTATTAATATAATTGTGTTTTTTCATAAAAAAGTGCTCCAAATTAATGTTATGATTATTTGATAT
>JAJTDS010000045.1 GCA_021298605.1 Rickettsiales bacterium | reverse complement strand
TTTTTAAAATTTCCATTTTCAATTTTTAGGAGATCATCAAAACTTCCATCTTCAACAATTTTACCCTTATTCAATACGATAATTCTATCTAAATGCTTAATGGTTGATAATCGATGTGCTATTGCTATAACTGTGGTTTTTTTATCATTAAGCATTTCATTTATTGATTCTTGAATCTTGGTTTCAGTTTCGCTATCAAGACTTGATGTCGCCTCATCAAGAATTAAAATTGAAGAATTTTTAAGAAAAGCTCTAGCAATTGCGATTCTTTGTTTTTGTCCGCCACTTAATTTAACACCTCGCTCTCCAACCAATGTTTCATATTTTTGAGGCAAACTCATTATAAAATCGTGAATTTTAGCCTTCTTTGCAGCATTTTCAATATCTTCTCGATTAGCCGACAATTTTCCATATCCAATATTTTCAGCAATTGAGCGATGAAATAAATTTGTTTCCTGCGGAACTATTGAAATAGAACCTCTTAAAGATTCAAGAGAAACTTTTGAAATATCAAAATTATCAATCACTATTTTACCAGAATTTAATTCAAAAAATCGCAATAAAAGCTTTATTAAAGTTGATTTTCCTGAGCCAGAAACTCCGACTAAACCAATCTTCTCACCAGCTTCAATTTTTAAGTTAAAATTATCAAAAATTAAATTATCCTCTTGATAAAAATATTTTAAATTCTGAAATTCAATTTTAGGATTTTTAACAGTTAGAATATTAGAATTATCAATATCCACAACCGAAAAATCTTGCTGAAATACTGAAAAAGATTCTTTTATTTTACCGGACTCATTTATTAAATCATCTAAATTATTTAGCAAACCCCAACTAGATTCTAGCATTGAAAATGTTAAACCAATTACCATCACTAAATCGCCCGTAGAAATTAAATTTTTAATTTTTAAATTAATTAATGTAAATAATACTGAAATCGATAATGCACTATAAACAAAACCCAGTATAAAATGATTAATAAAAATAAATTTTAATCTTTTTTGTTCGGTTGCTATAAAATCTTGATTAAGAACAGAAAGATTCAATTCTTCTCTTTTTTTAGTGGCAAAAAATAAAACCGTTGCAATGTTTGCAATATTATCGTTAATAAAACCAGAAATTTTTTGCTTTTTATTAGTAGAATTTTGTGAATAAATAAAACCTTTCTTTTTTAAAAAAAACATTAATGGCATAAAAATTAATAACCATATCAAAACTCCTAATCCTAATTTAATATTAACAAAAAACATCATTATCAAAACAATAAAAATACCACAAGACTGCCAAATTATACCGAACCTTAATAGATCAAAAACTCTAACGAAAGAATCTCTCAAGCTAATAATTTTACTAGCCAATTTTCCAGAAAGATTATTTTGAAAAAATTCATACTTATGAGAAAAGATCATAAAATATGCTTTATTAATTATTTCTGCTTCAATTTTAGGACTAATTTTATAATCAGCAAAATTAGCTAATCGCCAAACTATTTCTAATATTATTGATGCAGAGCAATATAAGATGATTGGCAAAATAATTGCATTTATAGTTAAATTATTATTCAAATTAGCTTTATCGACTATTAATTTTATTGCATAATTATTAATAGGATTAAAAAGCGAACCTATAATTGGAGCTTGAAATATTAATAAATACCAATATTTATAAGGCTTAATAACAGATGAAAAGAATTTTATTATATTATTTTGATACATGATTTAAAATTATATTCAAATTGTTTCACATGAAACAATTAATTAATTAAAAAAGAAGAAAATTTACGAACATCTCTCGCAAGGTGTAATGACCCACAAATTAATATTCTAATCGGTTTTTTTTCCTCTATTTTACTGGCAATATTTAAAGATTCAAGCAAATATTTGCCGTCAATTATTTCAATTCCAACACTTCTACCAATATCAACAATCCTACTAGAATCTTCCGGATAAGGCTCTCCATCAACCTTAACAGCAACGATATAGTCAGTAATATTAATAAATTTTTCTAGAAAATTAACTTTACATTTATTGCGACTAAATCCAACAATTAAAACATTAATAAACCTTTCTTTATCATTTTCATTAACAGAATTAAGCCATTTTGCTAATGCAAATGCACCTCCTTCATTATGAGCACCATCAATCCATATTTCACTTAACTTATTATTAAAAATTTTCAAAAGATTATTGTTAATCTTTTCAAGACGATTAGGCCACTCTACATTTAAAACTGCTTGCCTAATTGAATTTTTAGAAACTGGAAATTTATCTGATATTGAAACTATTGTAGCTATTGCTGTTGAAAAATTAATATATTGATGATCTCCAAATAAATTTGGTTTAGGTAAAATAATCTTCTTTCCATAATTAAATAATTTAGAAGATAAAAATTCAATTTCAAATCCTTGATCTTCTTCTATTATCTCTATTCGATAATCAATATCATAACAAAATAATGGCACCATTTGATCTTTAGCAATAATTTCGATTATTTGCTTTGCTTCCTTAGGTTGAGGAGAAATAACCATATTAACATTTTTTCTCATTATCATTGATTTTTCAAATGCAATTCTTGCTATTGAATTTCCTAAATATTCTAAATGATCAAAAGATATTGGAGTAATAACTGTAGCAACTTTATTTTCAATAATATTAGTAATATCTATCCTTCCCCCCATTCCTACTTCCATAACCACAATATCTGCCTTATTTCTAGAAAATGCAATAAATGCACCAATAGTAAAAGCTTCCATAAATGTTAAATCAACATCTTTAGAGGCTAATCTTACCATTTCCATTATTTCAAATAAATTACCATTATCAATTGGCAAAATATCACCATTATTACTCAATAAAATTCTTTCATTGCAATGATGTAGGTGTGGAGATGTATATAAATCAGCTTTATAACCTGAAATATTTAATATTTTATTTATTAATGATGCAGTAGATCCTTTGCCGTTAGTTCCTGTAATATGTATTATCGGTGGCATTTTTAAATGAGGATTACTCAACCTATCTAATACTATCTTCGCTCTTTCAAAAACAGTTTCATAATTTATTTTCTTATTACCTAAACTACTAGGTATTGGCCAATGAGGTAAATATACCATTTTAAAATTTTATTTCTTTTTCTAAAATTTCTTTAGCAAGATTATTATAAGCAATTGAACCAGTTGATTTTGGATCATAAATAACTCCTGGTACTCCATGAGAAGGAGCCTCAGATAACTTAACATTTCTTGGAATAGTATTCTTAAAAACCCTATCTTTTAAAAAGTTTCTTACATCAATTTCAACCTGCTCTGTTAATTTATTTCTTTTATCATGCATTGTTAAAATTATTCCACTAATCCTTAAATCTTTATTTAAATTATCTTTAACAAGATCTAAACTTGTTAATAAATGACTCAACCCTTCTAAAGAAAAAAATTCACATTGCATAGGTATTAAAACAGCATCAGAAGCAGTTAGAGCATTAACTGTTAATAAACCAAGAGAAGGCGGGCAATCAATTAAAATATAATCAAAATAATTAATTACTTCACTTAAATATTTTTTTAACACAAATTCTCTTTCTTTAAAATCAACCAATTCTATTTCAACTGCCGATAAATCAACTGTTGAAGTAATTATCTTTAAGTTATTTATTTTTGTTGGAATTATTGATTCTTTAATTTTTAACTGACCAATTAAAACTTCATAAATAGTTTTTTGTCTTTGATACTGAGAAATACCAAACCCTGTACTACTATTACCTTGAGGATCAAGATCAATTAATAAAACTTTTTTACCTAATAAAGCAAATGACGATGATAAATTAATTGCGGTAGTACTTTTACCAACTCCACCTTTTTGATTTACAATTGAAATAATTTTTCCTTTTTTAATGTTATATATCATAATATAAATAATAATTTTGTTTCATATGAAACATTTTTTTTAAATTAATTATCGTTAATTAATTTCATAAGAAATTCAACATTTTTAATTGGTGTCTCTGGCAAAATTCCATGACCTAAATTAAAAATAAATGGTTTTTTATTAAATTTTTCTAAAATATCATCAACTTCTTTTTTTATATTTTCTTGAGAACCAAATGCCAAAAGATAGTTATCTAAATTTCCTTGAATTACCTTATTACTATTATTTTGAATATTATCAATAATCCATTTTCTAGAAAAATTTTGATCTATTGCCAATCCTTGACAATTAACATTTTCAGCAAAATCAGTTAACATAGTCCCACTATTTCTTGCAAAACAGATAATTGGAATGTTAGGATATTTTTCTTTAATATTATTAACAATTTCTTTATTTGGTTTAATAACCCATTCAAGAAACTCAAATTCTGGCAATATTCCTGCCCAAGAGTCGAATATTTTTATAATATCAGCTCCAGCTTCTATTTGATAAAATAAATATTCAATTATAGATTTTGTTAATATATCTATTAATTCTTTAAATAATAATTGATTTTTAATTGCAAACTTTCTTGTTTTTTCAAAATTTTTAGAACCACCACCTTCAATAATATAAGATGCAAGAGTCCAAGGAGCTCCTGAAAAACCTATTAAAGATTTATCATTTGGTAATTTTGATTTAGTTAAAGAAATAGCTTCAAAAACTGGTTGTAAATGGTTTTTTATATTATTTAATTTTAATTTTGATAAATCAAATTCTGGATTAAAATTACTTATTTTAGGACCATGACTTTTTAAAAATTCTACTTTAATTCCAATTGCATCAACTACGGTTAATATATCTGAAAATATTATTGCAGCATCAAAATTAAATCTTTTTATTGGTTGTAATGTTACTTCTGAAGCCAGCTTTGAATTATAACATAAATCAAGAAAATTATCAATTTTACTCCTAATTTCAAGATATTCTGGTAAATATCTTCCTGCTTGTCTCATTATCCAAATAGGTGGATTTTTATAATTTTTGTTATTTAGTAATACATTAATTAATTTTTTCATTTATTATATATCTCTTATTTATTAATTGTTGAAATGTTGATAAATTATCTTTTTAACAATATTATTAACAAGTTATCAACATAATATTATTTAATTTTCTTTTTAATAATAAGGTTTATAAATTTATCAACATTATTATTAAAATTTATTAACATTGTTGATAATGACGTTAAAAAAATGTTATTAATTATGATAACTTATTAAAATTTAATTAAATTGTTAATAATTTTAATATTTATTAACTACTTATTAACAATTTTATAACACCTAATATTTATTATGAGAGAAAAAATAATCAATAAAATAAAAACAGATATTAATCCAGAATATTTTGATGTAATTGATAATTCATATTTACATAAAGGGCATTCTGGTTTTGATAATAGTAAAAATGAAACACATTTTAAAATTATAATATATGCAAGTAAATTTAATTTAATGAATAAAATCAATATTCATCGATATATTAATAAGCTTTTGAAGGATGAATTTTTATTAGGAATACATGCTTTAGAAATTAAGGTATTGCCTAATAAACCCTTCTAATATAATGCTTGCAGATATATCGTCGTAAAATTTTCTTGTTTTATTTTTGTTGTTTTTTATAATTCTTCTTGCTTCAAAACTTGAAAAACTTTCATCAATTAAAAATATTGTAAAAGATTTTTTAAGAAAATCATCAATTTTTTTAACAAAGTTTTTAATAAATAAAGACATTTCATTTTCATCTTCTTGAGAGTTTTTATCTTGATTTAATGGTACTCCAACAACCATAAAAGATATTTTTTCATTATCGATAATATTTTTTATGGAAGTTATATCTTGTAAGTTACTAAAACGATTTATAATTGATTTTGGAGTGCAGATTAAACGATTTTCATCACATATAGCAACTCCTATTCTTTTTTTACCAACATCTAATGAAATTATTTTGCCAAGGTGATTTTTTTTTAAATAATCTCTTGCAAAATTATTAATTTGTTGATTATTATTGCTGTAAAGTTCAATAATCATTTTTTATTATGTCAATTACTGAAAAAGATATTAAAAAAATTGCTAAATTAGCAAAAATTGCAATTACCGAAGAAGAGCAAAAGCAGTTTACAAAACAAGTTGGTGAAATAATAAAATGGGTTGAGCAACTCAATGAAATTGATACCAATAATGTTGAGGAATTAACTAATGTCAATGAAATTTATTTAAGAGTCAATAAAGATAAAATATCTGATGGCGATATAACTGATCAAGTTTTAAGTAATTCAAAAAAAAATATTTTTGGTTATTTTACTGTTCCTAAAGTTATAGAATAAAATATTAAAACAACAATCATAAACTATGAGATACCTAGCTTTAACAGAACAAGATAGAAAATCAATGCTTCAAGAAATTGGGGTTGAAAATGTTAATCAATTATTTGATGCTGTTCCACAAGAGTTTTTATTAAAGAAGCCAATTCAAAATCTTTCTAATCATCTTGGAGAAATAGAAGTTGAAGCATATTTAAAAAATCTTGCTAATAAAAATAATGTTGCTGGAAATAATCCATTTTTTTTAGGAGTAGGTTGTTATAAACACCATATTCCTGCTACTGTTGATCATTTAATTCAAAGGTCAGAATTTTTAACTTCTTATACTCCATATCAACCAGAAATTTCTCAAGGGACTCTTGCAACCGTATTTCAATTTCAAAGTATAATCTCCTTACTTACAGGAATGGAAATATCTAATGCCTCAATGTATGATGGAGCAACTGCAATGGCAGAGGCTTGTTTAATGGCATTAAGAATTAAAAATCAAAAAAAGAAAATAGCTTTATTTGGAGATATTCATCCTGATTATATTGAGGTAACAAAAACTTATTTAGAACTTTCTAATTCTCAATTAGTTGAAATTGATAAAGCTGATGATTCTTGTTCTGCTATTGTGGTACAATATCCTAATTTTTATGGAGAAATAGTTGATTTAGAAAAAGTTAGAAAAAAATGCGATGAAATCGGTGCTTTAATGATTGTTGTTGTTAATGAAATATTGTCACTTGGTTTAATTAATCCGCCATCACAAGCTGATATAGTGGTTGGTGAGGCTTCTTCAATTGGGGTTGGTTTAAATTTTGGTGGTCCATTACTTGGTTTTTTTGCTTCAAAAAAAGAGTTTGTGAGACAAATGCCGGGTAGAATTTGTGGAAAAACTATTGATGCTGATGGAAAAGAAGGTTATGTTTTAACTTTAAATGCTAGAGAACAGCATATTAGAAGAGAAAAGGCGACTTCAAATATCTGTTCAAATCAAGGTTTATGTGCTACTGCATTTACAATTCATTCATCTTTACTAGGAGAAATAGGCTTTAAAAAACTTGCTTTAATTAATCATTATAAAGCCTGTAAAATGGCTGAAATGCTTGGAAATATTAGTGGTATAAAAATTTTAAATAGTAGTTTTTTCAACGAATTTACTATTGAATTTAATATGGAAGCAAAAATAGTAAATAAAAAGCTATTAGAAGAAAATATTATTGGAGGTTTAGCGGTTGGAAATAAAATGATTATTGCAGTTACCGAACTAACTAGCGACGAAGATATGAATAAATTGTCATCATCCTTAAAAAGAATATTATCATAGTTGGTGATTAATTTAATGGCTGTAGAAGATTAAAATACTACTTAGATAAATGTTTTAAGAGTAAATATCTGATTCTGTAAATGTCATCTTACCTTTTTCTGTGAGAAATGAAATTAACTTCTTGTTATCATGCACCAAACGAAACAAATTTACAACTTCTTTCAGAATGAAGGGTAATGATTGTAAAATTATCAAATGCATGATATTTTTCTTACTTCGGCAATAAAGATGTCTTTAACTCCTTATCTTAATGATGTTTATAACTTAACCGCAAGGGGCTGAAGCCCCTTGTTGCCTTTTTTCTGGGGGTTGCAAGACCTTATCATAATGTCAGGAGGTAATCTAAAACTTGTGGAGGATAGGCTATGATAGTTGATTTTAAAGGGTTTAGGGAACTTTAGACAGGTTGTGGGCTGAAGCCCCTTGTGGTGAAGTTGCATTCCGTTATCATTAGGCCAAGGAGTTAAAACCCCTTGTTGCAGTTAATATAAGGTTCGAATCTATAAAAGCAGATATATTAAAAGCTTTTATGCTACTATTTTGTAAATCCCTAAAACTCCACTTCGCTCAACATAAAAAATAGCGAGGTATGAATTTTAACAGAGTATTAATTTATATTATTGATTAACTCTTCTTAGAAAATGCTCCAGCGATTGCGGCCATATTGAGAATTTCATTAATTGAAGATTGCATAGTAACAATTTGAACAGATTTTTCGAAGCCATCAAGTATTGGACCAATAACTGAACAGCTTCCTAATTCTTGTAAAAGTTTAGTGGCAATACTTGCAGAATGAAGCCCTGGGCAAATAAGAATATTAGCAGGGCCTTTTAGACGGCAAAATGGATAATGAGCCATTTTTTCTGAATTAAGAGCAACATCTGCTGTCATTTCGCCATCATATTCAAAATCAACTTTAATTTTATCCAATAATTCTACGGCTTTTTTAATTCTTTGAGATTCTTGTTTTAATGCACTGCCAAAGTTTGAGAATGATAAAAATGCCACCCTTGGTTCAAAGCCAATTTCTTTAACTTTATTAGCAGTTTGAATAGCTATATCAGCTAAATGCTCGGATGAAGAAAGCTCTGAACAGGCGGTATCGGCAATAAAAATAGTTTTACCGTGAGATACCACCATTGATATTCCTTGAACGATGTGATCTTTTTTATTTTTTATTACTTGCCAGATATCGTTGAGAGATTTACTGTAACCACGAGTAAGACCGGTAACTAATGCATCGCCGTGACCACAAGCAAGCATAGAGGCAGCAAAAATATTGCGATCATGCTTGATTATTCTTTCGCAATCAGACCTTAAAACTCCGTTTCTTTGTAGTTTTTTATAAAGATAATCGGTAAATTTCTTATTATCTTGCGAGATTGAGGCATTGTAGATTTCGATACCATCTTTTTTAATATTCGCTTCTTTCATTTTATCGAGAATTACCTTTTCTTTTCCAATTAATATTGGCTTTCCGTAGCCGTTATCTCGCCACATTGAGGCAACTCTAATGATATCGCTTTGTTCACCTTCGGCAAAAATAATATTTTTTGGATTTTTTTCTAATTTTTCAAAAATAAAGCTCATACTATTAACGGTTGGGTCTCTTCTGGCTTGAAGCTGTTTTTTGTAGCTATCCCAATCGGTGATTTTTTTTCTTGCTACTCCGCTTTCAACCGCTGCTCTTGCTACTGCCATAGGCACAACATAGATAAGGCGAGGGTCAAAAGGAGTTGGTATAATATATTTAGGTCCAAAAGCCATTTGACGACCACCATAGGCTTTAATAACCTCGGCAGGAATGTGTTCTCTAGCTAATTCTGCTATTGCTTTAGCAGCGGCTATTTTCATTTCTTCATTAATGGTTGAGGCTCTTACATCTAGGGCACCGCGGAATATGTAGGGGAAGCCCATAACATTATTGACTTGATTTTCATAATCGCTTCTGCCAGTTGCAACAATAGCATCATTTCTGATTTTATGAACTTCTTCAGGAGTAATTTCTGGATCTGGATTTGCCATTGCAAAAATCACAGGATTTTTAGCCATTGATTTTACCATTTCTGGAGTAACCGCCCCTTTAACCGAAAGACCAAGAAAAACATCTGCTCCTTTCATTGCTTCTGCCAAAGTGCGAGCTTTTGTGTTGACGGCATGGGCACTTTTCCATTGATTCATTCCTTCGGTTCTGCCTTTGTAGATGGTGCCTTTTGTATCGCATAAAATGGCATTTTCATTTGGCAAACCCATTCCTTTTAAAAGCTCTAGGCAGGCAATTCCTGCGGCTCCTGCACCATTTACCACTACTTTAATTTGTGAAAATTTTTTGCCAGATAAATGAAGAGCATTGATTATTCCTGCGGCAGAGATAATCGCCGTGCCGTGTTGATCATCGTGAAAAACAGGGATATTCATAATTTCTCGTAAACGACTTTCAATAATAAAGCATTCTGGTGCTTTGATATCTTCAAGATTAATTCCGCCCCAAGTTGGCCCAAGATATTTAACGGCATTGATGAATTCTTCAGTGTCTTTGGTATCAACTTCTATATCAACTGAATCGATGTCAGCAAATCTTTTAAATAAAACTGATTTTCCTTCCATAACTGGTTTACCTGCAATTGCACCAAGATCTCCAAGACCAAGAACCGCGGTACCATTAGAAATAACGGCAACATAATTACCTTTAGCAGTGTAATCATAGGCAAGTTCAGGATTTTTAGCTATTTCTAGACAAGGAACAGCTACCCCAGGAGAATAAGCAAGGGATAAATCTCTTTGAGTATTAAGAGGCTTAGTTGCATGCATTGCAACCTTTCCTGGTTTTAAACATTGATTAATTAAGCTTTAACAACAAGCTAAGAAGAATAAAAAATAATAAATTAAAGTCAAAGTAAATTTGCCAAGCTTAAAATAATTTTAAAATATGATAATTAATTGTTAAGTTTGCTTTAACGGTAGAGTCTAAAAATTAATATTATTAATCTTTTGAAGTTTTTAAAAATGTTAAGTTTGCTGTTATTGATTTTTTGCTGATAATCGTAATAAATTGGAGCTTCATCAATTTTAATTTTTAATTGTGATAATTTAATTAATATTTCACAAGTATAAGTAAATTCAGGCTCTCTAATAAAATTATCCATAAATTTATTTTTTAATTTTCTAACTACTGATAATTTATAAATACGATAACCGCTAGTATAATCTTGTAATTTTTTGCCATTAATTTTATAGATCGGAAATAATGTTTTAAGAATAAGGGCGGTAATTCTGCTAATTGCAATACGATAAAGAGGAAAGTTTTTTACTTGTGAATTATTGACAAATCTGGATCCAACCAATAAATCAAGATTATGATTTTTAAAATAATTTAGCAATTCGCCAATTTTTTCAGTTTGATGGGTTAAGTCGGCATCCATTGAAATTATTATATCTTTATCATTTTTTGGCGATTGGTTATTTTGTTCTTCGTTAAGCAGATAATCAAAAATTCTTTTAAAGGCTTTGCCTAGACCTTTTTGTTGAATAATAGGAAGTAAAATAATCGGCTTGCTTTTTGTTAAATCTTGCATAATTTGGTAAGATTTATCTGTTGATCCATCTAAGCAGGCAATAATGCGAAATGGTTGATTAATTTTTTGCATTTGTGATAAAATTTTATCAATAAAATGCTTAATTGAATGCTCTTCATCAAGAGCACAGAATATTATGTTTAACAAGATTTTTATTTTAGTTAAAATTTTTAATTAATGATAATTTAATAAATTTTTTTCAATATTTCAATGGATTTTAAAATTATTAATCAACAATTTGATTTAATTATTATTGGAGCGGGTGCATCAGGTTTAACAGCTGGCATTAATGCTTATAAATCAGGTATTCGTAATATTGCCATAATTAGCAAGGTTTTGCCAATTAATAGCCATACGGCATCAGCAAAGGGCGGAATCAATGCTTCTCTCGGAAATGTGGTAGAAGATGATTGGAAATGGCATGCTTTTGACACCTTAAAAGGTGGGGATTATCTTGCAGATAGTGATGCGGTTGAAATTTTGTGTAAGAATGCAAAAGAAGCAATAGTTGAATTAGAACATTTGGGGGTTGTTTTTTCAAGAAATGAAGATGGTTATATAGCTCAAAGAGCCTATGGCGGACAAAGCACTAATTATGGTAATGGCGGAGTGGCTTATAGAGCTTGTTATTCTAAAGATAAAACGGGGCATACTATGCTTTCTGCCCTTTATAATCAAGCATTAAAACTAAATATTAAATTTTTTTCTGAATTTTTTGTTAGTGATTTATTGTTAGCTAAACAAGATGATGCGAACACTGAAAAACAGTGCTATGGATGCATTGCAATTGATTTAAATAACGGAGAAATAAATATCTTTAAAGCTTTTGCAACCATTATTGCTACTGGTGGATATAGTCAAATTTATAAAAATTCTACCTCTTCTTTAATTTGCAGTGGTGATGGGGCTGGTTTATTGTTAAAATTAGGTTATTTTATGCAAGATATGGAGTTTGTGCAATTCCATCCAACTGGCATTGCAGGCTTTGGTTTTTTAATTACAGAAGCGGTTAGAAGCGAAGGTGCTTATTTGCTGAATGGAGAAGGAGAAAGATTTATGAAGAATTATGCTCCTAAGATGCTTGAATTAGCCTCGCGGGATGTTGTTTCTCAAGCAATGGCGACTGAAATTCATCAAGGTAGAGGCTGTGGCAACAAGAAAGATTATATCTATCTTGATATGAGGCATTTTAGTCAAGAAACCTTTGTAAATAAGCTTCCCGGAGTAGTTGAATTGGTTAAGAAATTTCTTAATCTTGATGTTAGTAAAGATCTTATTCCTGTTGCTCCTTCGGCTCATTATAATATGGGCGGTATTCCAACTGATAATAATGCAGTAGTGCTTGATTTTAAGATAATAGATAATCAATTAAGTGAGAATAAAATTAACGGTTTATTTGCAATTGGAGAGAGTGCTTGTTTTTCGGTTCATGGAGCTAATCGCTTAGGTTGCAATTCTTTGCTTGATTTACTGGTATTTGGCAAGATAGCGGGGAATTATTGTGTAAAAATTATTAATCAATTGCAATCAGAAAAAACAAAAAATCTTGACTATATCAATAATTTAATCTCTAGTAAAATTGATAGTTTAAAGGCGGTTTTATGCAAATCTTTATCTAATAATGATAAAAAACACTTTACTTTATCTTCTTTAAAAATTGATTTACAAAAAAATAATGAAAAAAATTTATCGGTATTCCGTAATCAAAGCATTTTAATTGAAGGATTAGAAGCAAATTTTAGTTTCTATAAAAAATTAAAAACCTATATTTTTAGTAATAAAAATTTATTATGGAATCAAGAATTGATTGATTATTTAGAGCTAGAAAATTTATTGCTAAATGCAATTATAACAAATATTGGTGCATTGCATCGTTTGGAAAGCAGAGGAGCTCATTATCGCAGTGATTTTAATTTTCGAGATGATAATAAATTCTTAGCCCATAGTTTAGTGAGGCTCAAAAGTTTTGAGAATTTAATTTTGGAAGATTTAAAAAATGATTTGTTGGTTGATTTAACAGAAACTGCAAATATAATCAATCGCTCAAACTATCAATTTTTATTAAGAAAGGTTAGAAATTATAGTGAAATAGAAGAGTTAAGGTTGATTCCAAGCCCTAGAAATTATTAATTTGAAAGATTAAATAAATTATGAGATATAGCTCAAATCTTAATATTATTCTCAAATCAATTGAGAAGGCTGTAAACAGAATGTCAAGAGATTTTGTTGAGCTAGAAAATTTACAAAATAATCCTGCTTCAGCTCTTAAATTTGCTACTTCTTGTTATAATAAAATTGCTGAAATCATTATTGACGATTTACAAAAGTTTCGTGGCGATTTTGATATTACAATAATTGACAGCATAAATAACAAGAAAATTAATTATCACAAAGATAATAAAATTTCTGAATATTCTTATTTAGTTCTGCCAATTGACGGTTTTTATAATTTAATGAGAGCAAACCCCAATTTTACGGTTGCAGTCGCCTTGCAACATTGCAATCAGGAGGGTTCCGAGCCAGAAACAATTGCTTTAGCAATTAATAATTTGGTTGGCAACGATATTTATTATTGCGAAAAAGGTTTTGGTGCATTTGCTAATAATCGTAGAATTAGAGTTTCTAAGAAAAATGGCGAAGGGCTTGCAATTTCTTCATCTAACCCTGATTCATTTAGTGATTTTGTTCAAAATTATCAAATTAAAAAGCCTTATTTTTATGGTATAAATTGCCCAACTCTTGAAATGGCTTATTTATCTTCGGCAAAGCTTGATATTGGTTTATTTAGCAAGAATGATTATTTTATTGCTAAAAGCTTCGCTTTATTAGCAAAAGAGGCAGGAGGGAAAATTATCCGTTCTGAGGAATTTGAAGCAAAAAATATCAACAAAAATAAGGTTTCGTTGATTATAACTAATAACAGCAGTATTTAATAACAGTTAATTAATCTATAAATATTAATTCCAAGAATGAAGAGTCACGAATCCCCTTCTAACAAACTAATTGTTGCCCTTGATGTAGAGAATTTGCACGAGGCAAAAAAATTAATTAACCAACTTGATGAGCAAGTTAATTTTTACAAAATTGGTCTTGAACTAATGATGAGTAAGGATTATTTTCATTTAATTGATTTTTTATATCAAAAAAATAAAAAAATTTTTGCCGACTTGAAGCTTTATGATATTGGTAATACTGTTGGGAGAGCGGTTGAAAACCTTGCGAAAATGCCAATTGATTTGTTGACTATTCATATTGCTAACCGCGATATTATGAAAAGGGCTTGCGAAAATAAAGGTAATCTTAAAATAATTGGAGTTACAGTGCTTACAAGTCTTGATAATCAAGATATTATGGAAATGGGATTTGATAAATCTTTATCAGTTGAAGAATTAGTCATAAAAAAAACTGCTCTTGCCCTAGAATGCGGGCTTGATGGTGTTGTTTCTTCTGCTCTTGAGGCAGATAAGCTAAGAAAAAATTTTGGTGATGATTTTGTAATTGTTGCTCCGGGAATAAGATTAAATCAGGAAGATAAACCAATAAGAGATGATCAAAAAAGAGTGACAACTATTAATCAAGCAATTGATAGCGGTGCCTCTTATTTTGTGGTTGGGAGACCAATTACAAGGTCAGAAAATCCTTATGAAATTGCAAAATTATTTCAGCAACAAATTATATCTTCAGTCAGCAATAATTATTAAATTTGATTATAAAATTTGTTGATTAATGCCAAAAATCATTGATTCTTTATCAAGATGTTGTTATTTTGATAAATATTATATTGTTTAACCTTAAATTATAATTTATGAGCCATAAATTTCACTCTTCTATTCTTAGAGCCTACGATATTAGAGGGGTTTTTAACCAAACCTTGTTTGTTGAAGATGCCTTTTTTGTTGGTAAAGCATTTGCTAGTTTTTTATTAAAATCTGGTTTGAAGAAAATTGTAATTGCTTGCGATGGCAGAGTTAGTTCGCCAGATCTTAAAGCCGAATTGTCAAGAGGCTTGTTAGAATCTGGGCTTGAAGTTATTGATATTGGGGTTGGCCCAACTCCAATGCTTTATTTTGCAGTTTATCATTTGAATTGTGTGGCGGGAATTATGGTTACAGGCTCTCACAACCCTAAAGATCACAATGGTTTTAAAATGACTCTTGCAGATAGGCCATTTTACGGCGATGATATTCTTAATTTAGCCAAAATTGCTTTAGAAGGTGATTTTGTAAGCTCCAATGATGGATTATTTAAGGAAGTTGATATTAATGAAGAATATATTGAGAGAATTTTATCTGATTGTATATTAGCAGAAAGCAATAGTGCTTTGCTTGATGAAATAGATCAATTTCAGCCAAAGAAGAAATTAAAAATTGTTTGGGATGCTGGTAATGGAGCAACCGCAACTTTGCTAAAAAAAATTACCGACAGAATTTCAGCAGAGCATTTTTTATTATTTGATGAATTAGATGGTAATTTTCCTAATCATCATCCCGACCCTACAGTTATAGATAATCTAATTGATTTAAAGCAAGCAATAATTAAAAATAATTGTGATTTTGGTATTGCTTTTGATGGTGATGGTGATAGAATTGGGGTTATGGATAGTGAAGGTGAGGTTTTGTGGGGCGATAAGTTAATGATATTATTTGCCAGAGATGTTTTAGCGAATATTGATAATAGAAGTAAAAATACAATAATTGTTGATGTTAAAGCAAGTTCAGTGCTATTTAATGAAATTAAAAAATATGGTGGAACCCCTATTATGTGGAAAACAGGGCATTCTTTGATTAAAGCAAAAATGAAGGAAACCAAGGCTTTATTGGCAGGAGAAATGAGTGGTCATATTTTTTTCGCAGATAAATATTTTGGCTTTGACGATGCATTATATTCAGCGATTCGTTTAATTGATATTATTTATAAAAGCCCAATTTCTTTGACACAAATGAGGAAAGAAATTCCTCAAACTTTTAGCACTCCAGAAGTTAGAATTGAATCTAGTGATAGCTTGAAATTTAAGATAATAGCCGAATTGCAACAAAAATTAAAAAAGCAAAATATTGCATTTAATGATGTTGATGGCATTAGAGCTGTCAATAACGATGGTTGGTGGCTTTTAAGGGCTTCCAATACTCAACCAGTTATTGTTGCAAGGTGCGAAAGTAATTCAATTGAGGGTTTGGATAGGCTTAAATCAAATTTATCGCTTATGATTGCAGAATTTAATCTTAAAATAAATTTTTAATTATAGAAAGAATCAAGAGTAAGCCTTATGAAAATATCAGTTAAGGTGATAGCAAATTCATCATTCAGTAAAGTTATAGAAGATGAAATTGATTTATTTGGTAATCGTTTTTTAAAAATTAAGATTTCTCAAATAAGAGAAAGAGGTAAAGCAAATAAGGTATTGATAGATTTGATCGCCAATTATTTTAATGTCAAAAAAAGCCAAATCTCAATAGTTGGCGGTATTCTTGCAACTAAAAAAATTATTCAAATTAATCAAAGTTAATTTTAATTTCTTGACAAGATTTTTTTTTATATTATCTTGCTTTATCTAATTTTCAATTATGTGGCAGACGTAGCTCAGTTGGTTAGAGCACCAGGTTGTGGTTCTGGGGGTCGCGAGTTCGATTCTCGTCGTCTGCCCCAACTTATCTTACCACCATTTAAAATGCTTGATATTGTATTTTTTGCAGTTGTTGCAATATTAATTTTCTATAAATTAAATTCTCATCTTGGTAAAATAGACGAACAAGAAAGAGAAAGTATAATTAATCGTGCTAAATCTAGCTGTAATAATTTTGCTAATTCTTGCAATACAGCATCTACCCAACCAATTCCAATTTGGCAGAAGAAGAGAAAAATCAATTATTAGAGGCTTTAAAAACAAGTAATACTGAATTTGATATTTTTATTGAAGAAATAAAATTTTCATTTGCAAAAATTGTTGAATCTTTTGCGAAAGGCGATCTAAAATCATTGAAAGAGCTTACTTCTGGCTTAATTTTTAATAATTTTGAGCAGGCAATAATGTTAAGGCAAAATTCTAAGAAAATCTTAAATAGCAAAATAATTGCCATTGACAAGGTTGATATTATTAAAGTTAATAAAAAAGATGATGATTTTTCGGTTTCTATAAAATTTGCTACTAGACAAATCAACTTCGTTATGGATGAAAATAACAAAGTTATTGATGGTGCAGAAAGTCAAATAATTAACTTAATTGATAATTGGGCTTTCGCTAAAAATATAAAACTCAATAATTCAGCTTGGAAATTAGTTGCTACTAATTAGCTTTAATAAATTGGCTTCAATTCTCAATTCAAAATAAATACCCCCTGTTGATTTGGCATTATTTAGTTTTATTTTTCTCTAAATGCTTTGTAGGTAGAATCTGATATTGGGGTAAATAAATAAGAAGTTAAAGAGCGAGCACCAGTAAGTATAAAAATTGAGCAGGCATTCCCGAATATAATTCAATTTTCTCTTTGAGGTTTTTTATAAAATAAAAATAAAATTCCTGCGATTATTAAACTTAGCCTTTTCTATTGCTTTTTCTAGTTTAATATATTTTAAATTTGAATCGCCCCTTTAATCAACATTTGGATCATCTTTATCTATTGTAAAAGCTTTGCCCATGGCAAAAATCAGAATAGCAAAAATCACAAATGATATGGTGAGAAATGTTTTATGTGTCATTTAAATTTGAAAATAGTGGTTAGATGTGGCGAAGTTTCTAAATCAAGTTATTTTAATTGCAAGAATAATTAACATTAACATTAATTTTAGATGAAATTGTTTTAAAATAAGACAATTTGTGAATTAGCTTATTTATTTAAAAAATTTTGTTACAGTTATAAGAGCTATTATAAATAAAATATATCATATTGATAATTATTTTATATTTTACTTATAAAGCTTAATAACCAAATATATCTAATACAGTGCTTTTCTTTAAATAGTTTTGCTAAAAACTAAATAATAACTTAATTGACATTATAAAATGAAAATCAATAAATTTCTTGCAATTAGCTCGATTGCTCTTACTGGTTGTTATGCTCCGCATCAACATTATTCAAAGAATCGCGAGAATTCAGGAGTTAAAGCCAATGAATTTTGGTGGCCAAATAGAGTAAACTTATCTCCGCTTCGTCAACAGGCAAAAGAATCAAGTCCTTATAATGATAATTACAATTATGCTAAAGAATTTGCTAAAATTGATATTGCGGTTCTTAAGCAAGAAATAAAAAAGGTTATGACTACTTCGCAAGAATGGTGGCCGGCAGATTACGGTAATTATGGTCCTTTCTTTATTAGAATGGCTTGGCATAGTGCAGGAACTTACCGATCAGAAGATGGAAGAGGCGGTGCAGGAGGCGGACAACAAAGATTCGAGCCTCTTAATAGTTGGCCAGATAATGCTAATTTAGATAAGGCAAGAAGATTATTATGGCCAATTAAAAAGAAATATGGCAATAAACTTTCTTGGGCGGATCTAATGGTTTTAAGTGGTAATGTTGCTTTAGAATCAATGGGCTTTAAAACCGTTGGTTTTGCAGGGGGGAGAATGGATGATTTTGAGCCAGACTTAGTATATTGGGGTCCGGAAAATAAATTTATGGACAGTAATCGCTTTGATCATCATGGTAAAATACACAAACCACTTGGGGCAACTACAATGGGCTTAATTTATGTTAATCCGGAAGGTCCAAATCGTAATGGAGACCCTATCTCTGCGGCTCATCAAATTCGTGAGACTTTTGGAAATATGGGAATGAATGATGAAGAAACAGTGGCATTAATTGCGGGTGGACACACATTTGGTAAAACTCACGGTGCCCACAAGCCCGAAAAATGTATTGGCTCTGATCCTGCTTCTTCATCAATTGAAGAACAAGGATTGGGTTGGAAAAATAAATGTAAAACAGGAAAAGGTATTGATACAGTAACTAGTGGGCTTGAAGGGGCTTGGACAACTAATCCAACTGTTTGGACTCATGAATATTTAAATAATTTATTTGCTTTTAATTGGGTAAAAGCTAAAAGCCCTGGAGGGGCAATACAATGGGTTCCTGATGATAAGAATGCTAATAATCTAGTGCCAGATGCTCACGATAATACAAAGAGAAGTGCTCCAATTATGTTAACAACTGATTTATCGTTAAAATTTGATCCAGAATATAGTAAAATTGCTAAGAAATTTCAGGAAAATCCAAAAGAATTCGAAAAGGCCTTTGCTAAAGCTTGGTTTAAATTAACTCATCGTGATATGGGTCCTAGTGCTAGATATGTTGGCAAAGATTCGCCAAAAGAAGTTTTTGCTTGGCAAGACCCTATTCCTAAATTTAATCATTCTTTAATTAATGATACAGAGGTTGAAAGGCTTAAGGTAAAAATTTTAGAATCTGGTCTTACTAATTCTCAATTAATTAAGACGGCTTGGGCTTCAGCTTCTTCTTTTCGTGTAACTGATATGCGAGGTGGTGCTAATGGTGCCAGAATCTGCCTAGAGCCACAAAGAAACTGGGCAGTCAATAATCCGCAAGAATTAAATAAAACATTAAGTGATTTAGAAAAAATTCAAAAAAGTTTCAATAGCTCTTTAACTGGATCAAAGAAAGTCTCTTTGGCAGATGTTATTGTGCTTGCTGGTTCTACTGCAATTGAAAGAAGTGCTAATGAAGCAGGTTTTGCTTTCAAAGTTCCTTTTCAGTTAGGCAGAGGAGATGCTAATCAAGCTCAAACCGATATTAAACTCTTTTCGGTTTTAGAGCCTAAGGCTGATGGCTTTAGAAACTATTACAGTAAAGATGCAAAAATATCGCCAGTCAATGCATTAATTGACCGTGCCTATATGCTTGGTTTGACAGTGCCAGAAATGACAGCTTTAATTGGTGGTATGAGAGTTTTGGGGGCTAATACAGATAATTCTGAATATGGGGTTTTGACTAAAAAAGTTGGTGTTTTAACTAATGACTTCTTCGTGAATTTGCTTGATATATCAAATGAATGGAAGAAATCACCATCAGAAGGTTTGTATGAAGCTTATGATAGAAAAACAGGTGAGCTTAAATGGAAGGCAACCCCAGTTGACCTAGTATTTGGTTCTAGTTCTGAGTTGCGAGCAGTTGCAGAAGTTTATGCTTCTGACGATGGAAAAGAAAAATTTGTTAAAGATTTTATCAAAGCTTGGACAAAAATTATGAATGCAGATCGTTTTGATATAAAAAAATAAAATCAATTCATAAGCATAGTTTAAATTGAGCGGGACAATAAATTTACCCCTTGTTTCATCTTTTATCTTTTCTCTTGACTTTTTATTTTTTAGTAAATTGATCATAAACTTTAAAATTATTTTTACATTCGATGAATTTTCAAAATATCGCAAGAATAGTTTTTATTTTTGTGCTAATTATATTTTTACCATTAATTTCTTGGGCAAAAAATTATAGAGTTGAAATGCTTAATAATAAAGATGGTCAGGCGATGGTTTTTGAGCCAGCCTTTTTAAAAGTAGAAAAAGGAGATCAGATAACTTTTGTGCCTGTAGATGCGGGGCATAATTCGAGGTCAGTTTTTGTGCCAGAAGGTTCAAATGACTGGAAGGGAGAAAATAATCAAGAAGTAATTTTTAGCTACCAAAAAGAAGGTGTTTATATTTATCAATGTTCGAACCATTCAGTAATGGGAATGGTTGGGGTTATTCAAGTTGGCAAGCCCTCAAATTTAGAAGAGGCAAAAAAATTTATCAAAAATTATAAGAAAAAAATAGCAATCAATAAAGATAGATTAGATAAATATATTTCGCAAATAAAGTAGTGATAGGGACTATTGAATCCCAATTTCCAAATTCTTAAAAAATCTTTTAAATTTTCTATAATTATTTCTTGAATAAAGTGGTTATAGAGCTAATATTTATTTAGCTTTATGGCTGTTTATTTTTCGTTTTTCAGAATTTTAAGAATAATTAAATATGTCTTATCAGATAGAGATGGTAAGGTAACATTGGATTAGTTTATTGATAAAAATCATAATTATCGCAAATTTAAGAAATTGTGGGATTTGGAGCCGGTTAAGAAGGAATTGAAGCAGATTGAAGATGTTCTTGGTGCTGATTTTAAGGGTTATGGAATTTTCAGATTATTTTTATGTTTATTGGTGCAGTTTATGGAGAATTTAAGTGATAGAGAATTAGAGGAATCTTTAAAAAGTAATTTAGCTTCAAAATGGTTTTGTGAATTTAATTTAACTGATTCAACACCTAGTTACTCTTTATTCACTAAAATCAGAAACAAAATTGGAGCTAATAAATAATAATGCCATCAACCAATAATGGCAACTTTTTGCTAATAATCAATCGATTTTATTTTGTTGCCGTTAGTGGAGGGTTCGAGACTAGAAAGGTAAGGGGTTAAAACCCACCAAAAAGAAATAAGAGAAGGTACTGATTCCGCGGGTACCAAAATACAAAACCACAATCAAAATTCATAAAAGACTTAAAAAACCTTGCCAAATTAAGTTGTAAAAATAAGATTTTTTGAACTTAGTTTTTAATTTTATTAAATAAAATATGAAAAAATATTTATTTTCCAATAAAAATAATGATGGCAGTGATATTCATTTTTATTTTAGGCAAATTAGTTCAGAAGAAATGAATGAAAGCATCCAAATTAAACAAATGATTGCCAATGTTTCTTATCGTGCCACAGAAAATTACAAAAAAATAGAGCCAAATTATAATAATCAAGCAAGAGAATATAAAATAGAAGATGAGGATTTGCCAAAAGTTAGAGACTCCAATATAAATCCCAAAGAAATTTGTGGTTTCTTGATAGAAGATCAAGTAGAAAATCCAGTCTCAATAATACTTGCTGGCATATCAAAAGATCCATTAAGAATTATGATGGGAACAATTGCCACCGCCAAAGAACATGAAGGAAAAGGTTATTTTTCAATTTTATTTGATGAAACAATAACAAAAATTGCCAAAGATAATAATAACGAGTTACCAAAAGTTTTAATTAGCTTAAGAGGAGTTACCAGTAAGGGAGCAAATTTTGATACTTATTTGGCAATTTTAAAAAGTCGTAATTTTGATATTTCAGCCATAGAAAGAGAGATTAAAAGCCTCAATGAAATAGACCCAAATATTGGCTATATACCTCACGATCTTACTAAAATCATTACTAATATTGATAAAACAAAAAATTTAAAACAAGAATCACAAAATCTTAAAAATGAGATTGAAAAAAAACCGTTTCAAGCCTTTTTCTTCTTAGGCTCGCCCCAAAATATAACATTGCAAGATTTTATAAAAAATCAAGAAAATAGAATTAATGAAAAAGTGGCAAAGAATCAGATTTTTATTAATAGTAATAGCTTGGCAAATAATAAATCTCTATCTTCAAGCAAAGACACTGAATTTAAAGATCCTCAAGCAATTAATAATGCTGTATTGGTAAGTCAAAATATTGAGGATTTAAAATTGGGTGAAAAAAATATACTAAAATCTTTTACTCAATATGTTGGAATTGCAATTTCTTATGGCATTGCCGATGTTAAATATAATAATGAAAATAAACAATATGAGATTAATTATTTTGTAAATAATCAAGAAGAAAATAATCAAAAAAGCTTGCTATTTAGCATTGATAGCAATACTAAAATGGTTACTGCAGTTGCAATATTAAGAATGCTTGAAGAAGGTATTTATAAAAAATATTTTCCACAAGGAATTGATACAAAATTATCATATTTTGCAGAAGTGCTTTCAGAAAAATTTCCCAATTCAAAATATTTTAAGGAAGAATTAGTAAAAGATCCAAATTATCAAAATATCACCATAAAAAACTTAGCTCAACACACTTCTGGATTAATTCAAGTTGATAAAAATTCTTTTTCTTTTAATGAAAAAATTGTTAAAAATCATCAAAAATTAAGCTTAGATGATATGATTGATCTTGAAAAGATTAAAAGAGATAACTCTTGGGGGCAAAAACAAGGACAATATCTTTATAACAACATTGACTACGAAATTTTAGGTAGAATATTAATTGCTGTTGCCAGCAAGGAAAATAATAAAAACAAAACTTTTGGCGATATTATTAATGAATTGGTTATTGCAAGAGTAAAAGAAAAAATCATTGCTAATGATAAGGTAAATGGCAAAGAGATAGCAGAAAATCTAAAATATTTTACTTCGGATCAAATTTTATACATTGACAACAAAAGCAAAATTGATAATAAATTTGACAAGCAACAAGATTTAACAATAGCTGAAACAAAGAATTTTTATGATGGTAAATTGATTAAAATTCCTTCGCATTTTTATGATCTAGCCTGCGGTGGATCATATGCAGATCCAGTATCGCAGGCTTTAATCGCAATGCATATTTTAGCAAATAATGATAACTTTTCTATTTTTAAAGACAAAAATATTCAAAAAATCTTTAACGAGCAAAAAATAGAGCAATATGATGGTAAAAATGAAAATTCTAAAGCTAAAACATATGGATTTGGTTATATGGCTTTTAGTGATCTCGCTTGGAAAGATTATAGAACCCATAATGGTGGCGGATTTGGTTCAAATAGCAGTACAATTATTGATCTTAAAAATAATCGAGCAATTTTTTCTGTTGTGCATTTTGAAGATTTAACAATGCCAATAGCATATGCT
>JAJTDS010000044.1 GCA_021298605.1 Rickettsiales bacterium | reverse complement strand
AAAATTTTTACTAATTGTTCTTTTTTCATATCTTGCTTAAGAGTTAAATTAATTATATTATTAAATTTATTTAAAAACTAAATATTGTCAATTATGATAAATTAATCTATGAATCATTTGGCAAAATTTTTAACCCAATTTACAAGTAAAATGAAAATTCTTAAAATAACCCTAATATCGCTGTTATTATCTAGCTTTAGCTCTTTTAGTTTTGGAGCAAATATGACAATCTCAAATGCTTATCAATTTTCATTTACCTCAATTGACAATAAAGCAATTAATTTGTCAGATTTTAAAGGAAAAGTAGTATTGATTGTAAATACTGCTTCAAAGTGTGGTCTTACTCCGCAATATAAAGGCTTGCAAGAGTTGCACGAAAAATATAAAGATAAGGGCTTGGTTATAATTGCTGTTCCGTCGGCAGATTTTGCGAATCAGGAATTTGCTCAAACTTCACAAGTCAAAGAATTTACTGATAAAGAATTTCATATTACTTTTCCCTTAACCACAATTACAAAGGTTAAGGGCGAAAATGCCCACCCATTCTACTTATGGGCAAATGATAAGGCTGGTTTCATAGGTTCCCCTAAATGGAATTTTCATAAATATTTAATTGATAAAAACGGCAATTTTGCTGGCTGGTTTTCTTCTTCAACTAAACCCACTTCACCAATAATAATCAACAAAATTGAAGAGCTTTTATGATAGTAAATGACAATGAAGTTAAAAATGTTTTAGGCACAAAGCTAGAGCTATGTTGCTTTGAACCAAAAACAGGTTTTTATCGAGATGGTTTTTGTAATACCGACCATAATGATCGCGGTAGGCATATAATTTGTGCTATTATGACAGATGAATTTTTAGAATTTAGTAAAAAGATGGGTAATGATCTGATTACTCCAGTTCCTGAATATAATTTTGTTGGCTTAAAAGCTGGCGATAAATGGTGCTTATGCATTTTAAGATGGATAGAGGCATTGAAAAATAAAGCTGCCCCTAGAGTCGTCCCTAAAGTCGTCCTAGAGAGTTGCCATCAAAAGTGTCTTGAATATGTTTCAATTGAAGAGCTAAAAGACAATGCTAAATATTAGAACAAAATTTGCCTTCTGAATAGGAGGTTGGACGACTAAAAACATTATTTACAAGAAATGATAATAATATTGTCAGAGATCTATAATTAAAATTTAAAACAAACAATTTTTGTGGATTGGTTTCGAAATAAAAAAATTGGTGATTTAAACTTGCGACAGGCTTGATACAAGTGTTTAGTGTAAAGTTATCACAAGAAGAAAGCAAACTCACTCCAAACATTGCAAATTAAAGAACAAACATTTATAACATTTCTAGGTATAATTTACCAATGTTATTAATTTGTTATTTCCGTGTATGGTTATAAGCATTAAAGTAAATCAAGACGAAGCAACATTAACAAGATTATTTCTAACATCTTGCAATGAAATATTTGAAGACTGGATATATTATCAAATTAAGAAAGTTGCATTCGAAATAATCGGAACTCATGTTGTTTGCGTTGTGAGGCCAGAGAACGTCTCATATTATGCCGATCATGATGCACCAGAAAAACCAGCGTTACTAAAGGATAGAATTATATATGATAAATTGCGAATTGATTCACAGAGAATGTATACTTCATTTAGAGAGGATTTGATGATGAAATTGTATGCAATATTTGAGGGCAATGATTGCCTTTTTTCGGAATTACTTAAGCAATTTCCAAACTATAAAATTCAGATGAATCAAAATAAATCTCAAATTCATAAAATGTGTCCATATCATCAGCCTAGAAACAAAGTTCTTGCTCACAAAACAAAAGAGGGGCTTTATTGATTTATTGTTTGCGTCAAAATCAATAAGCATGCCAAGCAACGACATCCACTTCATTAAGGACGAGAATATCGTTGGAATATTTATTACACTATCAGAAATATTGAAGATTGTACCAAAATTGGATAATTATTTTCAGAGAATTTATATTTCGCATATAGAAAATTGGAATAGTGTGCGATCATCAATCTTAAAAGAATTATGCTTTAGATATGAAGTAATGAAATATGATAACGTTAAAACATTTAAAAATAATTACCTCAAAATTGCAGAATCGTTGTACTTCCATAGATAAAACACGCATAACCAAAAGAAAAGGATGATTTTATTTACCGCGGATTACTCAAATGTTATCACTGCAAATGCGTTTATAATCCAAAATTGAAGAAAGGTAAGTATACTTATATGCGACCAACTAAATCGCAAGGGGATTCTGAACCTTATGCTTCGCTTTAAATTTTAGATAGGCGAAATACGCCAGATAAATTACTTGGATAGTCATAGTCATTGTTCAGATTTCTTTCTATAGAATAATATTTGCTGGGAATGATGTAGACATATTGTCCTTTAATTAAATTAATATCAAAAGGAGTGTTTTGAAATCCGCCAATGGTGTAGTAATTAAATTTATCTTTTACATTTGACTTATAAGATTCTGAAAATGCATCTCTTATGATGGAAATACAAGTGCTTATAGAAAGCTCTTTATCGGAAACTACTATATTAAATACTTCTGATTTATCAACTCCTCCATCTTCTATAACCTCAGCTTTATATCTTCCAGCCTCTAAAGTGTCGCCATTATAATCACTGACATCAACAGCAACCAATAAAGACTCTTCTTAAATTTGCATTGTCAAGGGTTTGCAATAATTAACAAATTGGGGGGGGGTGCTCAAAGCTTCTCCTTGTTTCGTGGGCAATTGGTCCGGCAAGGCTTTTTATTCTTTGAATTTGGGCTAAGTTTGGATTGAGATTTTCTTTTGTCGTGGTAAATTAAAATTTAACTATTAGCACATTTTACAATTTAATATTTATTATGAAAAACTCTGAATCCATACTAAAACTAAAAACAGCAAGAGAAAAATTTAATCTTTATGTAGCTAAGTTATTTAAAGGCAGGGAATTAAAAAGGCCCCTAGATTCCAGTAAGCATCAATTGCCTACTATTGAAGAAAGCGAATTACCGGAGATTGATTTTAAAAATCCTACCATTTTTAGTATTGTTGATAAAGAGAGGTTGGAAAAAATCTTAGTTGATGACGGAGTTTTAGAAACTGCCCTAGATTACTTAAAACAAATTAATTGGAGCTAACCCATGAACCAAAAACAAAGCCTAGAAATTTTTGAAAAATTCAAAATCCGTAAATCTTTTGATGAAAAAACTCAAAAATGGTTTTTTTCAGTAATTGATGTTGTTGCGGCATTGACTGAGCAAAGTGATTACAAAAAAGCAAAGAGCTATTGGTCAACGCTTAAAAGCAGGCTAGATAAGGAAGGAAGTGAAGTGGTCACAAATTGTGACCAGTTGAAAATGGTTGCCAAAGATGGAAAAATGAGGCTTACCGATGTTGCCGATCTTGAATCGATTTTTCGTTTAATTCAATCCATCCCAAGCCCAAAAGCAGAGCCAATTCAAAAAATAAGGGGTTGAAATAGAATGGTAATTAATTGTTGATTTTTTAATTAATTGGCTCAATTATCATCATGCGAACCCAAATTGATGGTGAAATTATAGTAATTTTGTCTTCACCTATTTTTGTTGCTGCTCTTTTCTTATTAAAGTTGTTTTTTATCCATTTTTCAGCTTGCTTTGGATTAGACCCTTCATAAGGCAGTGATGCTATAAAAATAAAGAATGGCAGTGTTGATGATATCTTCCCCTTAGGGTCGATCATAGCCCAACCTGAAACACCCTCGATGCTTGATTTTGATTTTCCAGAAGAGCCATATGTAACTTGATATTCATCGCCATCAACTTTTTTTTCATTCATCCAAAGATCTCCATCGTCTGCTAGATCTGAATATTTTGTTGTAAATCCTCTCTTTTCCATCTTTGAATAAACATCAATCGGCATTAACCCTTTGAGATTTTTTGCATAGGAAGAAAAGCATATATTCGTAGCGATTAAAAGCAGTAAGGTAAAAATTTTCTTTTTAATTATACCAATAATTTATCACAATTTAGAAACTTTATGCTTTGAAATGGCTCCTTGGGAGGGATTCGAACCCCCGACCAATTGGTTAACAGCCAACTGCTCTACCACTGAGCTACCAAGGAATATAAGGTGGCAAAAAAATAAGAAGGAAAATTATTAAAATAAAAATAAAAAAAGCAAGAGTTTTTTTGCTTTTTTTAATTTAAGTCTTGATTTATTTATTTATAAAACGACAATTCGTCTTTTAGTAAAATTTAATCAAATTCAGTTTCTAGCTGTCATAGCTCAGCGGTAGAGCACTTCATTGGTAATGAAGAGGTCGCGGGTTCGATTCCCGCTGACAGCACCACGAAAGCTAATTTACAAAACACTCCATTAAAATTGAAAGCTAAAAAGCTTTATATTTGCGATAATTTTAATAATTAAAAAATATTTAAATTGTAAAGTTTATGAAAAATATTAAAAATTTGCCAAATTTATTAACAATTTTTCGCATTGCAATAATTCCAATATTAATAGCCTCATTTTATATTCCGGGGCTTACTGCTCATTTAGTGGTGGCTTCTTTATTTGCAGTTGCTTGCATTACTGATTATTTTGATGGCTATTTTGCTCGCTCAATGAAGATGCAATCAAATTTTGGTAAATGCCTTGACCCAATTGCCGATAAATTATTGGTAGCGGTTGCAATTGTTATGCTGGTTAATTTCAATAGCCATAATCCGTGGATCCTATTCCCCGGTTTGATAATAATTTGCCGTGAAATTTTAGTTTCTGGGCTTAGAGAATTTTTGGCGGAGTTTCATCTTAATGTTCCCGTTTCAAACCTTGCAAAATATAAAACAATGGTGCAAATGGTGGCAATTACTGGCTTATTATTGGGCGAAAAGGGTTCTGATTATACGGTGCAATATCTAATCGGCAATTGGATGGAAATGGATATCAAAAATATTATTACCAATGTTATCATTAATTTAGCAAAATTTTTATTTTGCATGGCATCATTATTAACTGTGATTACTGGCTATAGCTATTGGCGAATTGGTTTTACAAAAATGTAGCTTTTGGTAGTTTAATTAAAAATAATCTTCAATATTAACTTAATAAATCAATGTCTAAAGAAGAAAAACACAATTCTAATTTTTATCCTCAACCTAATCAAAACCTTGATCTTGCGAATATAGAAAAGGAAATTCTTAAATTTTGGCAAGAAAATCAAATTTTTGAAAAGTCAATAGAAATTAGAAATTTTGATGAAAATCATGAAGAAGATATAGTCTCTCCCGTCGAAGAAAGCTGTAAATTAAATAATCATAATCATTGCAATCATCTCAATTCTAGCAATGACAATGCAAATAATGAATTTGTATTTTATGATGGCCCACCTTTTGCCAATGGCTTACCGCATTACGGGCATCTACTAACTGGCTTTATTAAAGATTTATTCGCCCGCTATCAAACTATGAAGGGCAAAAAAGTTGAAAGAAAATTTGGTTGGGATACCCACGGCTTGCCAGTTGAAATGGAAACTGAAAAAGAGCTTACCGCCAAAGAGGGGAGGGCGATTTCTGGGCAAATTGCCATTCAAGAATATGGAATTGAAAAATTTAATCAAGCCTGTCAAAGTTCAGTAATGAAATATGCTGATAAATGGGAAGAATATGTGACTCGCCAAGGAAGGTTCGTTGACTTTAAAGATAGCTACAAAACAATGGATCTCCCCTATATGGAATCAGTTATTTGGGCTTTTAAAGAGCTTTATGATAAAGGCTTAATTTATGAAAAACTAAGGGTAGTGCCTTATTCTTGGGCTTGCCAAACTCCGCTCTCAAACTTCGAAACCAGAATGGATAATGCCTACCGCCAGAAAGAAAGCAAGGCAATTACGGTAAAATTCAATATTGCTCCTGCTAGCTATTCTGCATTGCTTAACAAAATGGCGAATTGCGATGAGCAAATAAAGGCAGAAATATTCAATGCTAATTGTCAGATTAGCATTTTAGTGTGGACTACCACCCCTTGGACTCTGCCTTCTAACCTTGCTTTGGCGGTTGGAAAAAACATTAATTACACAATTCTTGCGAACAATGCAATAAATGGTGACAAAAGGCAATTTTTAATTATTGCCGATAAATTAATTGGTAAATATTCTAAAGAGCTAGAGGGCTTTGAGCCAATATTATCAATAGTTGGAGCCGATTTACTAGGTTTAAAATATCAACCTTTATTTCCTTATTTTGTTAGCCATCCCAAAATAATTGCCTGCAATAAAGCATTTTCAGTTATTAATGGCGATTTTGTTTCAACCGAAGACGGAACAGGAATAGTTCATCTTGCTCCTGCTTTTGGCGAAGATGATCAAATTGCTTGTGAAGAAAACGGCATTCCCACAATATGCCCTGTCAATGAAGGTGGAAAATTTACCAATGAAATTTTCGACATTGAGTATTAGCGATATTGCTAAATTATATGAAATTTTTTAATCTTATGGCCAGTAAAGATTTAACCGGCTATAAATTTATAAGCGAACTGCAAGCATTGTCTTTTATAGAAGAAATTTGGCTTTTTGGCTCGAGAGCAAGAGGAGATAATAGTAATAGATCGGATATTGATATTGCAATTATTTGCCCCACTGCGACTTCTTTGCAATGGTTACAAGTAGTAAGAATTATTGAAAATAGCGATACATTGTTAAAAATAGATTGTGTTAGATTTGATAAATCTTTTATTAGCGAAGATTTATATCATAATATATTGCGAGATAAAATAATAATTTACAAAAAATTCATGCAACAAAATAACTATAATAGTTTTGACAGTTTAAATAATGCCATTTCTCGTTTTAAAGAATTATTAGAGCATAAAGATATAGATAATATTGATTATATGAGAGATGCCTCAATACAAAGATTTGAATTTGTTATAGAGCTATTTTGGAAGGTTTTAAAAAAAATATTGTCATATGAAAAAATAGAATCAACAACCCCTAGAGATGTTATCAATAAAGCATTTCAATATAAATTAATCAATGATGAAGAGGCTTGGCTCTCTATGCTTGATGATAGAAATAACACTTCTCATGCTTATAATGAAGATAGTGCAAAGCTCATATTTATTAGAATCAAGCAATATTTACCAATATTTGAAGCTAGTTATAATAATTTACAGCAATATAAAGCATTATTGTAGAAACCCCTTCACTTACTACCATTGCAAGAAGTGTAGGAGCTAGAAAGGCAAGAGGCTTCAGCTCCCACCGAACGGCATTAAGCCGTTCGAATCCCCCTCGTTAAAATGATATTATTGCTTTATTGTTTATCTGCTTGATAAATTTATTGATTTTTAAGGCTTTAATTTTAATTTATGTTAAATTTCTAGAATAAAATTATTTAAAAACCAACCAATAAAATCAATTATTTATGATAGAATTGCTTGATAAAGTGGTTTATGCCCAATATTGTGATATTATGGATATGATTAAAATAAATCATACTAACTTATTAAAAAACAATCTCGATTCCGATGTTGGTAAGTCAGGGTTTTTAGTGGTTGAGCTTAGTGAGATTGATTTAAAAAATATAATCGATGATAAATCAAAATCTTTAGCCATTGTTCTAAAAAAAGAAGAAGAGATTTTTGGTTATTTAATAGGCTTTGATATTATGAAAACTGAAGTCGATTTTCAGAAACAAGTTTTTTCTTTATTTGAATCAAAGGGCCTAAATTATAAAGATGATAAAATTTTTTATTATAGCCAGATTGCTAAAAAACCTAATAGCAAAAATATTGGTAAAAATTTAGTTTTATCAATGTTTAATGAAGTAAAGAAAATGGGTTATGATTATATTGTTTGTAGAATTGTCCATTCTCCAATTAAAAATGAGGCATCGATGGCTTTTCATCAATCTCTAGGCTTTAAATCTATTGGTGATATTGCTGGGGGCGGTTATTTATGTGGTGTTTATTGCATATATCTTCATTAAGACAAGGGGCTGAAGCCCCTTGTTGCCTTTGTTAATAGAGTTCAAAGTCCAACTCACTCGTCATCCTGCACGAAGCTAAGCGAAGTTGCATTATCTACAATTAGCAACAAACAAAAAACAAAAATGGCAAAAAGCAAAAATAGCTGAACAAATTAAAGTGATCCCTGATTAATCTTGTAAAGTAAAATATTTATTTTAATTTGATGTTTTTAAAATTTATTGCTAATAAACCATTTTTAAATTATGCAAAATCAACAAAATTTTCGTTTAGAATCAGCTCAGAAATACTAACTGACAGCCTTTGGATAATTCCTTCAAGAGACAATGCAGGAAAACATAGTGGCTTTTATCATGGCAATTTTATTCCCCAAATTCCCCATCAATTAATTTTAAGATATAGCAAAGAGGGGGAGATAGTTTTTGATCCATTTTTAGGTAGTGGCACAACTGCTTTTGAAGCGGAAAATTTAAAGAGAAATTTTATTGGAATTGATATTCAAGAAGGGCTCGTGAATCAAGTTAGATTAAAGGTTGATTCACTAGATAATTTTCATTTAATCGCGGGAGATAGTACAAAATCAGAGGTTTTCGATCAAATAAAAACAGAGCTTAAAAAACAAAATAAAGAAAGTGTTCAATTAGCAATTTTGCATCCACCTTACGCCGATATAGTAAAATTCAGTGACTTAGAAGGAGATCTTTCTAATTGTAAATCACTAAAAGAATTTTGCACAAAATTTGCAATAGTTTTAAAAAACACCATTTCAATCTTACAAAAAAATCGCTATTTGGCGATTGTTATTGGTGATAAATATCTCAAAGGGCAATGGATTCCACTTGGTTTTTACTGCATGAATGAAGCTCAAAAATTAGGCTTAACTCTAAAAAGTATTGTTGTAAAAAATATGGAAGGCAATCGTGCAAAACATGGTAAAGACGCGATTTGGCGTTATCGTGCCTTATCCAGCGATTATTACATTTTTAAGCACGAATATATTTTAATTTTTAAAAACTAAAACATGACTTACATCAAATCACAGCTATCTGATGATTTAGCGAAGAAAATAATTGGTAACCAAGAAAATGCCACCAAATATTTAATAGCTCTAAACCAAATTAAGCCAATTCCATCTTTAAAATTTAAAACTTTAGCAAGAGGAAAAAATGCCAATCAAAAGGTTCTAAATTTAGAAGCAAAAGAACTTTGGAAAGCGGTTGTTGAAAGTTGGGATTACGAAGTTAGTAAAAATATTATTAGAGAAATTTTTAAACAAACCGAGAAATATAAAAATGGCAAAGAGGCAGATAATGCAATGTCAATTTTGATTGAAGAGTGGAATTCTCTAAATCTTGGCATCATCAATTGGCCATTTTCCCAAGGTGCTTTTGACGAATTTGTGCAAAGAATAAATTCTGAAAAAGAAACTGGCTCGGTCAAAGATGAAAAAGTGAAAACTGCCGCTGTAAAATATCGCAGAATTAAAGAAATTAATACTGTTAGAAATGATTTTATTGAAACTTTAATTTTTGAAAAAAATCAAAATATCCTGCCAACTTTAAATCACCGCAGGGGTGTTGATTTTTTTATCAACGGCGTTTCATTCGATCAAAAAGTTGCCAAAAGCCCAACTGGAGAATTCAAAAAACATTATAAAGAAAATTGGCAAGAAGTTGCAATTAGCAAACCAAAATTAGTCGCAGAATATTTATACAAATATCAGGACGAAGGCAGATTTGGTGCAGATCCAAGATTGTTAGTGGTTTATATTGATGAAGATGTTTCAATTGCAAGAATAAGACAGATTATCAACGAAACAGACTTAAATAATCCGATCGAAATTAACTTTTCTTACAAACATAAAAATCAAGGCGAAAAGAATTATAAGGTACCTTGTTTTGTTATTTTGCTTAGGAGTTAAATGAACTACATTGGCAGTAAGCTCTCACTCCTAGGCTTCATCTCTTCCTCAATCAATCAAGTTACCTCTAATGATAAAACATGCAAAGTTTTTTGTGATTTGTTTGCTGGCACTGGAGCGGTTGGGAGTTTGTTTAAAAAATTAGGATATCAAATTATTGCTAACGACATTCAATATTACAGCTTTGTTTTAAATCGTCATTATATTGGCAATCATCAAGAGCTTGAATTTGATAGTCTTCGAGGGCAAATTAATCAACTTAAAAAAATAAATTATGCAAAAATAAAAACCGATAGCAAAAATTTGGTCTGCGAATATTTAAACAATTTGCATGGTATAAAAGGTTTTATTTACGAAAATTACTCTTTAGGCGGAACCAAGAATAAAGAGGAAAAGAGGCGATATTTTTCTGATGAAAATGCGATGCGATGCGATGCTATTCGCCAAAAAATTGAAGAGTGGAAAAATAAAAATTTAGTGTCGGAAGATGAATATTATTTTTTACTTGCAAGTCTCATTGAATCAATTGATAAGGTTGCCAATACCGCTTCGGTTTATGGAGCATTTTTAAAAGCATTAAAAAAATCTGCTCAAAAAAACTTTGCCTTAAAGCCAGCAGAATTGATTATTAACGATCATGAGCATCAAATTTTTAATGAAGATGTTAATTCTCTAATCAAAAAAATTAGTGGCGATATTTTATATTTAGATCCGCCATATAACCAAAGGCAATATGCAACGAATTATCATTTGCTTGAAACAATTGCCAAATATGATAACCCAAAAATTCACGGTAAAACGGGGCTTCGTGAATATAAAGATCAGAAATCGCCTTATTGTTCAAGAGTGCAAGTTAAGAAAATTTTTAAAGATTTGATCTTAAAAGCTAATGCGAAATATATCTTTTTGAGCTACAATAATGAAGGTTTGATGAGTCTTGAAGATATTAAGGAAATTATGAGCTTAAGAGGCAATTATGGATTTTTTAGTAAAGAATATAATCGTTTTAAAGCCGATGATAAAAGAGAGCAAAAATCCAACAAAACTATCGAATATTTGCACTATGTAAATTGTCGCTAAATTTAATTAAAAGCTTACTTAAAATAAGGTCCGTTGCTATTAAATATAAAATAAACAAAAGCAATTAATCTTGTAAAGTAAAATATTTATTTTAATTTGATGTTTTTAAAATTTATTGCTAATAAACCATTTTTAAATTATGCAAAATCAACAAAATTTTCGTTTAGAATCAGATTC
>JAJTDS010000043.1 GCA_021298605.1 Rickettsiales bacterium | reverse complement strand
GAAAAAGCGACCTACGAAATCGCCATTTTTTATTTATGTGAAGCAGTGGCATGTCAAAGATACGCAATTCCTTTCAATGAGAATGTAATAAAATCAAAAGTTATTTGGTTAAGAGCGATGGTTTTTATTTCGCTTATAGCAATTTTTTATTTGTTTTTTTTGTTGTCTTTATCTTTATTAGCTAAAGGAGTTTTGCTATCATACTTATTAGCTAAAGGAGTTTTGCTATCATACTTATAAAGACTCTTTTGAATTAAGTTTCCGTAGTCTTGATCTTGAGCGAATAAGTGAGTAAAATTAACAACTGGTTTTTCAACTACCGCTTCGGTTGCGGCGGTAGTTGAAGCAGTTGTGGCTGCTTCAGCGGCTTGAGAACTGTTATTTTGATTATCTTCTGGCATTATAATTAAAATTTAAGGTTAAAAAACTGTTGGCTATCACGGTTCTAGATTCTCCTGAACTAAATCACGATGTCAAGGGATGATTATCAAAATCATTATATTTGAAAATTGCTTTTTAAAATAAGTTGATTTATTATCAAGCCTTCCATTATTTTATAACTAATTATTACTATCAATGAACGAAGGCTTTAAATCAATTAATAAATGCGAATTTTCTGAACCATTTAAAAAATTTTCTCAATATTTAGAATTGGCAAAAAAAAAGCCCAATATTGTTGAGCCTACTGCTATGTGTCTTTCTTCTGTTGATGAAAGGGGGTTTCCTTCTTCAAGAATAGTGTTGCTAAAAAGTTTTGACGAAAAGGGTTTTTGTTTTTTTACCAATGTAACGAGTCGCAAGGGTTATGAAATTAGTAAAAATCCGATGGTGGCATTATGTTTTTACTGGGAGAGGTTGCTTGCCGATGAGCTGGGTGCAGTGCAAGTTAGAATTGTTGGTAAGGCTGAAAAAGTTAGTGCCAAAGAAGCTGATGCATATTTTCTTTCTCGTCCTAGGGGTAGTCAGATTGGGGCTTGGGCATCAAAACAATCTTGCGAGATGGCTAATAGAGAAGAGTTTGAAGAAAGAGTTAATAAAATAACTGCCGATTTTGAAAATCAAGAGGTTCCCCGCCCGCCTTTCTGGTCTGGCTTTAGAGTTGATCCAACTGAAATAGAATTTTGGCAAGAGGGAAAGTTCCGCATGCTTTAAACTAAATATATAAATGGCTAAAGATAAGAGTTTGGATTTAGAAATTGCTAGTCTCAAAGCAGAGATTTCTAAATATAATATTGCATATCATCAAAAAGATGAGCCTTTGATTAGCGATGCAGAATTTGATAAATTAATTATCCGCCTTAATCAATTAGAAGAAAAAATTGATAAAAATGCCCCTCTTTTTGATGGTCTAGATTTGGTTGGAGCAAAACCCGCAGATGGCTTCCGCAAAATAGCTCATCGCAAGCCGATGCTTTCTTTGGCGAATGCTTTTGATAAAGAAGATATTGCTGATTTTTTAGAAAGAATAGCTAGATTTCTTGCTATATCTCAAGATAAAAAAGATGAAGAATATAAAAAATCACAAGAATTTTTTTGTGAAACCAAGATTGATGGATTATCTTTTTCTGCTTCTTATCAAAATGGGGCTTTGCTACATGTGGTAACAAGGGGTGATGGCGAAGAAGGTGAAGATGTTACTGCTAATGTAAAAACAATTAAAAATTTTCCAATTAAATTAGGCACCAATAATTCGCCTCAATATATTGAAATTCGTGGCGAAATATATATGTCAAAGCTTGATTTTATTGAATTAAATCAAGGTCAAGAATTAAGTGGCGATAAATTATTCGCTAATCCTCGCAATGCTTCCGCTGGCTCGTTGAGACAGCTAGATTCTACAATTACTGCAAAAAGAAAGTTGAGTTATTTTGCTTATGGCCTTGGTGATTATTCTAGTGATTTTAAAAATTTGTATTGGAGTTGATGAAATTATTGATTTCTACCAAGAAATCGCCCAGATAAGATATAAATTGCCATTTGATGTTGATGGTATGGTTTACAAGCTCAATGATTTTAATTTGCAGAAAAGGTTAGGTTTTGTCGCTCGTTCTCCTCGTTTTGCCATCGCACATAAGTTTCCTCCTGAGCAAGCAAAAACAAAAATACAAAATATTATTTTACAAATCGGCAGAACGGGGGCGATAACTCCTGTTGCGATTTTACAGCCAGTTAATATTGGCGGTGTTTTGGTAACTAGAGCGACTCTACATAATCAAGAAGAAATTGCAAGAAAAGATATTAGAATCGGCGATATTGTTGTTGTGCAAAGAGCTGGAGATGTTATTCCGCAAATTGTTGAAGTTGATGTTAATGAAAGAAAATTTAATAATGTTGAAATTTTTAACTTTCCCAAAATATGCCCTGTTTGCAATTCTGTTATTGTTAAAAAGGATGAAGATGTAGTATTAAGATGTAGTGGAGGAATGAAATGTAGCTCTCAACTAAAAGAAACAATCAAGCATTTTGTTAGTAAAGATGCCCTTGATATTATTGGTCTTGGTAAAAAACAAATTGATAATTTTTTTGCTGATGGCTTGATTGCAAGTTTTGTTGATATTTTCCAATTAGAAAAAAGACAGGCAGATGAATTTTATGCCTTGATAAATAAAGCGGGTTGGGGGAAGAAATCTCTTGATAATTTGTGGAAATCAATAAATCAAAGAAGAATTGTTGTTTTAGATAAATTTATTTATGCTATTGGTATTCGTCATTTAGGAGAAACTTTATCAAAAACTTTGGCTAAACATTTTATTTCTTATCAAGATTTTAAAAGTAAAATGATGAATATTGCATCTCAACCAATAGTATCAAGGGTTAATAATTATGATTATCAAGAGTTGGTAGCAATTGACGGGGTTGGTGAAAAAATAGCAGAAGCCTTAATTGATTTCTTTCAAGATAATAAGCATCTTCAAATGATGATTGATCTTGAGTCGGAACTAGAAATTATTGATTTTGAAAATAATAAAAACGATTCTTCTTTAGCGAATAAATCAGTTGTTTTTACAGGAACACTTGAAAAAATGAGTAGAATGGAGGCTAAAAAAGTTGCAGAAGGTCTGGGAATGAAAGTTTTGGGTAGTGTTTCCAGTAAAACCGATTTTTTGGTTGCAGGTGAAGATTCGGGCAGTAAATTAAAAAAAGCACAAGAGTTAAATATCAAGATTCTCAATGAAGATGATTGGTTGCAAATGATTAGCTCTATAAATAATGTTTGCAAATAATTAAAGGAAACCTCTAAAAATCAAAATTTAACCCAATAAATTTAAAATTCAGAGATTTTTTGGTTTTGAATTTTTGCATTAAAACTAAGTTCAAAAAATCTTATTTTTACAGCTTGATTTGGCAAGGTTTTTTAAGTTTTTTATTATTTTTAGTTCCGTCATCGCGACTTTCTTCGGGATGACGGGCGAGTATAAAAAAGAATTGACTAAAGAGTTATAGGCCTAAAAAATAATTTTTGCTATTTTTTTAGCAATTTCTGTTATTATTTTTGTTGCATACGAGTTAGGAGAATTAATCATAAAAGGCTTGCCCACTTCATTGGCAAAAGAAATATCATCATCGATAGGCACAACTCCAAGCAAATCTATTGCATTTTGTTTAGCTAATTCTTGAGCCCCACCCTTACCAAAAATAAATTTCTTATTGAAAAATCGGTTAAAAAACCAACCTTGTTTAATTGTTAAATAAGCCATATTTTCTATCATACCAATAATTGGGATATTTAACTTTTTGAAACAATCAATTGATTTTAAAGCATCAATAACAGCAAGCCTTTGCGGTGTTGAAACCATAATTACCCCATCAATTGGAAATTTCTCGGCAATTGTTAAGTAAACATCGCCAGTACCGGGAGGCATATCAATAATCATAACATCAACTTCTTCTTGATATTCAGAGCCTCGCCAATTAACATTGTAAATTAATTGATGCAAAATTTTAGTAGTCATCGGACCCCGCCAAATTCCTGCATCCGCAGGGTTAATTATTAGCCCTATTGACATTATTTTAATGTTATTAGCAATAATCGGCTGAATTAAGTTATCTAAAACTTCTGGTTGACCGCCAATATTCATTAAAGAAGGTATTGAAGGACCATAAATATCGGCATCAACCAATGCAACTTTTAAACCTAGATTAGCTAAAGCTAAAGCAAGGTTGCAGGCAATAGTAGATTTACCAACTCCTCCCTTTGCTGAAGCAACAGCAATAATTTTTTTAAGATGAGGAATTTTTTTTACTTTATCATTTTTCGTTTTATTTTGCTCTGAAAACTTGTTATTACTAGATGAAGATTTATTATCAACAAAAATAATTTCAATATTATTATCAGGAAATTCTGCGGAGATTTTTTGGCGATAAATTATTGCAATTTTTTCAAGAACCTCTTTATTACTAGGAAGATCAGTTTTTATTAAACTAGAGTCAATTATGATTAATAAATTTTTTTCCTTTTCAACTACTTCAAAATTATATTTATTTTCATTATCATTTAGCTGTTTTAAATCAATTGCAACATTACTATTAGTTGCTTCCATTAAATTTATTGACGATAAAATAGTAAATATTTTTTTTTCCATTAATTTTAAAATTAAATATTGTTAGCTTGATTTTATTGGCTTAATACCAAAAAATAATTTTATCATTAGAGACAAAAATATCATTGCCGAACCTACCCAAATCAATCTAATCATTGGCTTGTAATAAGCCCTTACCGCATAATAATTTTTTTCATCTTTTTGTCCAATAACCAAATAAATGTCACCTAGCCAATAGCGATAAATATCTGCCTCATTGGTAATTTGCTTAGAAACAGGATAATATCTTAATTCTGGCTTCATTATGGCAATATTTTTTCCAAAAATAGAAACATCAAAAACACCTAAACGAGAAATGAAATTATCTTGAGCATTGTATTCCGTAGCAACAAAATTGATTTTAAAATTACCAAGGTTAAAATTATCTTGCTCTTTTATGTTAATTTCTTTGGTTATACCAACCATTGAACTAATAGTAATACCAACAATTATCAAAGCAAAGCCACTATGAGCAATTGCTGAAGTTAAAAATTTTAAATAATAATAATTTTTAGCAAGAGTTAATATTTTAATTATTTCAAACAACCCTAAGATTAACAATATCAAACTTAGAAATAATATTATTATCATTAACCAAGAAAAAATAATATTTTGCTTAATTAATAAATAAGCAACTAAAATTATAAATATTGTTGCAACAGCAAATGCCGATGCCAGCACTATATTTTTTTGCTTTTTAGTAAAAAAACTCAAAGTTTGATTATTATTAGATAAATGCGAGATGGCAGAAAATACAAGAAATGGAACCATCATAATTGAAAAAATATTATTATAATATTCTGCTCCAATTGCAATTGATTGATTAAATAAATTTTGTGAAATCAACGGATAAATAGTGCCAAGGAACACAACAAATAGAGCAATTATCAAAAAATAATTATTAATAATTACGAGATTATATTTAGAAAATACTCCATATTCTTCAGCATTAGCTAGTAAATGATATTTTTTAGCAATTTTTGGAGCAAAAAATGCAAATATTAAAAATGCCAACAGACCAATAAAACCAATCATCAACAAAATAAAGAAGCCTCTTTTGGCATCAACCGCAAAAGAATGAACCGAACTCAATAAACCAGAACGAGTAAGAAAAATACCTATCAAACATAAAATAAAACATAATAAAGCAAGAAATAAATTCCAATTTATCATCATCGCACCCTTTTTAACAAATTTTGAGCTGTGAACTATTGCTAAAGCTATAAGCCAAGGCATTAAAGAGATATTTTCAACTGGATCCCAAAACCAATACCCCCCCCAACCAAGCTCACGATATGCCCACCAAGAGCCAAGAGTTATTCCTAAAGTTAAAAAACTTAGAGTAAAAAATAACCACTGACGAAAAGCTTTTGCAATCTTTTTATCAAATTTTTGAGTAATTAAAATTGCAATTGCTAAAGAAAAAATTATCGAAAAACCAACATAACCCATATAGAGCATTGGCGGATGCATTGCTAAACCTATATCTTGCAATAAAGGGTTAAGACCCTGACCTTCAATTAGGTGGGTGGCAATATTTTCTATAAAATAAAGCTTGTTATACAAAAAAGGGCTAGAAGTGAAAAGAGTAAATAATGAAAAACTCAATATTAAGAATGCTTGAACCGAGTTAACAATCATTTTTATATCATATCTAATTTTAGCAAAATAGCTAAATGCCAAGCTATATAAAGAAATAATCGTGATAAGTAACAGCATTGAACCTTCATGATTACCCCAACTACCCGCAATCTTATAAATTAATGGTTTTAAATGATGAGAGTTAAGATAAACATTTTCAATTGAATAATCTGAAACCACATAAGCGAATATCAAGGTTAATTGAGAAAATACTGCAACAAGAACAACGGTGATAATTAAATAAAAATTTATTTGATGATTTTTTTTATAGAATTTTGCTAATAATCGACCTCTAAAGCAGTGTTTTTTTATCAATTTATATTGAAAAAAATTATAAATTATAATTACACTAGCAATTATTGATAATAGAATCAGTAGGCAGGATCCAACAATAGCTATCATTTGGGTAAATATTTAAACTTTATTGCCAATAAAGTTGGTAATAATATTGAAATCATTAGTTAATATTTCCATTTTTTCATTTTTTTGATATAAATCGCTAATAAAATGTGGAAGTCTTACCTCTTTAATACCCGCTTCAATAACAGTTTGCGAAAATTTTGCAGGATGAGCAGTTCCCAGAATAATCACTGGTTCATTGTGATAATTTTTACTCGCCATAAAACTACTACTCGCACTTACTCCTATTGCAGTATGAGGGTCTAAAACTTCTTGATTTTTATCAAAAGTTTTTAAAATCTGTTCTTTTGTTTCTTGGTCGCTACAGCTGTAAGAATCAAAATCATTAAGAATATCTTGCAGAATTTTAGCATCAACTTTTAAAGAGCCTGTTCTTTCAAAATTCGACATTAACAATCCCAAATCCTCTGCTTTTTTATTTTTTTTATAAAAATCAAATAATAATCTCTCGAAATTGCTTGAAACCTGAATATTCATACTAGGAGATATTGTTTCAATTAAATTTTTTCTACTATAATCATTATTTTTGATAAAACGATGCAAAATATCATTGCCATTGGTTGCAATTACTAATTTATTAATATTTAAGCCCATTTTTTTTGCAAGAAAACCAGCATAAATATCACCAAAATTACCAGTTGGGACTACAAAAGATAAAGCTCTATCTTTAGAAACACCTAAACGAAATGCGGAATAGAAATAATATACTATTTGAGCCATAATTCTTGCAAAATTAATGGAATTAACCGCAACCATTTTTGTTCCTTTTAGAAAGCTTTGATTTACAAACATTTTTTTTACTAAAGCTTGACAATCATCAAAATTACCTTCAACCGCAATATTAAAAACATTATCAGCAATAATTGTGGTCATTTGTCTTCTTTGAATTTCAGATACTTTTTGATGGGGATGTAAAATAAAAATTTTTGCATTTTCGCATTTCATACAACCATTAATCGCTGCCGAACCAGTATCGCCAGATGTCGCACCAATTATCGCAATTTTTTGATTTGATTTTTTTAATAAATAATCAAGTAAATTTCCTAAAAATTGAAGGGCAAAATCTTTGAAGGCAAGAGTTGGTCCATGAAATAATTCTAACAAAAATTCCTGATTGCTAATTTGTTTCAATGGTGCCAATGCTTGATTAAAAAAGTTTTGATAAGATTTTTTAATAATTTCTCGATAAATATCTTCAGGAATTTCACCGCCAATAAAATTTTTAGTTACTTCAAAAAATAGTTCAGAATATTCTAAATTCTGCATCTGTTTTAGTTTTAATTCATCAAAAACAGGTATAAATTCTGGCACATAAAGCCCACCATCATTTGCAAGACCTTCAATTACAACATCTAGGAATGAAAGCTTGGGGCTATTGAGTCTAGTTGAAATATAATGCATAAAATAAATATTTTGTTTTGTTTGATTTTTAATATCGGCTGTTGTATTATTTGTAATTAATTAGTCAAGAGATAATATCTCAAAAAAAACAATTACCAGTTATTAAAAATGCCACTATTAAAAAATGGCTAGTTGGTTAAAATTTCCAAACAACACTTAAAATGAATAACAAATTACACAAAACAATGCCTCCCGATTATCTATATCGCAACGGAGTTGGGATTATGCTAATCAATCAAGAAAAAAAAATATTTATTGGCAAAAGAATAGATAGCTACGATAATAGCGAAGCTTGGCAAATGCCACAAGGTGGCATTGATATTGGCGAGGAAGAAGAAATTGCAATGTTTCGTGAATTACAAGAAGAAACAGGTGTCAACAAAAAAAGTGTTAAAATAATATCTCGTACCCCCAATTATTACTACTACAACCTACCTCCGCAACTACAAAAGAAACTTTGGAATGGCAAATATCTAGGTCAAAAACAAAGATGGTATATTCTACAGCTTGAAGATAAAGATTCGGCGATTAATATTAAAACTGAACATCCTGAATTTATTGATTGGAAATGGTCTAATAAAGAAGAGGTTATTGAATTAATTATTGACTTCAAGAAAGATCTATATCGCGATGTAATGAATATATTCAATAAGTTTTTAATTAACACAAATTAGTTAGTAATTTTTTACAAAAACCGATTTTTGTTGCAATTTTTTTTTAAGAATCTAATTTTCTATCTTCTCAATTAATTAAACATAAAAAATATGGCTAATCAACATTTTAGCAAAGTTGTAATTATCGGCTCCGGTCCTGCTGGCTTTAGTGCCGCAATATATACTGCAAGAGCTAACCTTGCCCCAATTATGGTAAATGGCAACCAACCGGGAGGTCAACTTACCATAACCACTGAGGTTGAAAATTATCCTGGTTTTGCCGAACCAATTCAAGGTCCTTGGCTAATGGAACAAATGGAAAAACAAGCATTGCATGTTGGTACAAAAATTATCCACGATCATATCAAAAAAGTTGATTTTAGCTCGAGCCCATTCAAACTTTATGCCGAATCTGGCGATGAATTCATCACCAACTCCGTAATTATTGCCACTGGAGCTCAAGCTAAATGGCTTGGGCTTGAATCAGAAAAAAAATTCCAAGGCTTTGGAGTTTCTGGTTGCGCTACTTGCGATGGCTTCTTTTTTAAAAATAAAGATGTAATGGTTGTAGGAGGAGGAAATTCAGCGGTCGAAGAAGCTCTATACTTAACTAATCATGCCAGAAAAGTTATCGTCGTTCATCGTCAAGATAAATTTAAGGCAGAAAAAATTCTTCAAGAAAGATTATTCAAAAACCCTAAAATAGAAATATTGTGGAACCACCGTTTAGTTGAAGTTGTTGGCAATGAAACTCCTAAATTTGTAACTGGTGCAAAGCTTGAAAATACAATAACTAAACAAATTACAGAACATAAAATTGATGGCATATTTGTAGCCATTGGACATAAGCCAAATTCCGCTATTTTTAAAGATACTGGTCTAAATATTGATGAAGAAGGCTATATTATCACTAAACCAAATTCAACAGCCACCAATATTGCTGGTGTTTTTGCAGCTGGAGATATACAAGATAAAATATATCGTCAAGCTGTAACTGCTGCCGGAACCGGCTGTATGTCCGCCCTTGAAGCAGAAAAATTCCTCGCTAATCTCAAATAATTATCAACCATAAATCAAAATCAATGAAGATAAATTTAAGAATCAAAAATATTGCCAATATTATTGAAGATATAAAGCATAAATCTCTACCAAAAACACTTGGAGCAATTGATTTAATTCTACTAGGAATTGGTTGCACAATTGGCACTGGTATCTTTGTTTTAACAGGAACTGCGGCGGCCAATTATGCTGGACCTGCTATCTCAATCTCTTATCTTTTAGCTGGCTTAGTTTGTGTTTTTGCTGGGCTTGCTTATACAGAATTAGCAGCAATGATGCCAGTTGCTGGCAGTGCCTATACTTATTCTTATGTTGTCTTAGGAGAATTTGTCGCTTGAACTTACCCGAATATCTCACTAAGGTACCTTCAGAAGGCGGTTTAATTAACCTTCCCGCTAGTTTAATTGCCTTATCAGTTGGTTTAATTTTAATGAGGGGAACCAAAGAAAGTGCAATATTAAATCGAATTTTAGTAATAATAAAGCTCGGTGTTATATTTGCATTTCTTTATGTTGCAACTCCATACATTAAAACAGAATATTATCAAGATTTTATGCCTTTTGGAATTAGTGGGGTTATAACTGGTGCAGGAGCGATATTTTTTGCCTATTTAGGTTTCGATTCAGTTGCAACCGCAGCAGAAGAAACTAAAAACCCTAATCGCAATTTACCAATTGGGATAATAGGCTCTCTTTTAATTTGTACATTGCTATATATTCTGGTTTCCTTGGCACTGACAGGAATTGTTAATTATAAAGAGCTTGGCAATGCGGAGCCAATGGCATATGCATTAAGAGCTAATGGTAGCAATATTGGTTCAGCATTAATTGGCACTGGGGCAATGTTTGGAATGGTAGCGGTTTTACTAGTTTTAATGTATGGACAATCAAGAATATTCTTTGTTATGTCAAGAGATGGTCTTTTACCACCAATATTTAGTAAGCTTCATAAAAAATTTAATACTCCTTATTTTAGCTGTTTATTTGTTACAATTGCCGTTGCAATTATTGCAGGATTAACTCCAATAAGAACTCTTGGCGATATGGCAAGTTTCGGAACCTTATTCGCCTTTGCAATTTCTGCCTTAATAGTAATGATTCTAAAAATTAAAAAACCAGAATTAGAAAGACCTTTTAAATGCCCAGCACCTTTTATTGTAGGGGGTTTAGCATTT
>JAJTDS010000011.1 GCA_021298605.1 Rickettsiales bacterium | reverse complement strand
CTAAAACTTGAAGACCTAAAAGATTTTATCACTTGCTACAATCCAGAAAACAGAAATAATCGTAAAGAAACTTTCAATCAAGGAGTCAATCCTGAAAGTGTAATTTTAACCGCTTTTATAAGTAAATCTTAATAATCTTTCCAGCCGATTCTTTTTAGGAAGAATTGATAAGAATCTTCGAAGGTGAAGGTTTTTTCGTCATCAAAGATAACCAGTTTATTGGCAATTTGATTGACAAAACCTTCATCGTGGGTAACCATTATTACTGCCCCTTCAAAGTTTTTAATTGCCTGCATAAGAGAATCGCAAGATTCCATATCTAAGTGGTTAGTAGGCTCGTCAAGAAGTAGTAAATTAGCACCTTTAAGCAATATTTTGCCAAGCATTACTCGGCTTTTTTCGCCACCAGAAAGCACTCCAATTTTTTTATTAGCTAAATCTCCTGAAAACATCATTTGTCCGCAAACCTGACGAACCCTAGTTACTGATAGCTTTTCATCTACTTTTTGTAATTCTTCATAAATTGAAAGTGATGGCTCTAGCCTATCAATATTCATTTGTCCAAAATATCCAATTTCAACCTTATTATTAAGTTTAACTGATCCTTTTGAGGGTTGTAAATCCTGAATTATTAATTTTAGTAGAGTTGATTTTCCTTTGCCGTTTTTTCCTATAACACAGATTTTCTCACCATTAGCAATTTTGAAAGATAAATTATTGATTAATTTTTTTTCTGGTAAATAGCCAAAGCTGATATTCTCAACTTCTACCATTTGTTCTTTGCTGTTAAATGAAGAATAATTAAATTCAAAGTCAAGATTCTCAACACTTCCAAGCTTTTCTTTAACCTCAATTTTTTCTAACATTTTAACCCTTGATTGCACTCTACTTGCCTGACTCGCCTTTGCTCCGAATCTGTCGATCCATTCTTGAGTTTTTTGTCGTTGTTTTTCTTCATTGACTCTTGTTTTTTCGTAAATTTCTTCTTCCAAGGCAATTTTTTCTTTGATTCCTTGAGTATTGCCTGCTATTTTACGAAAATTCTTGCGATGAATAATTAGGCTATGGGTGATGATGCTGTCCATAAAGGAGCGGTCGTGGGTGATTAAAATTAATTCTCCTTGCCAATCTTGTAAAAATTCTTTAAGCCAACGAATTGAATGAATATCAAGATAATTTGTTGGTTCGTCAAGTAGCAACATTTGCGGTTCGGCAAGTAATAATTTTGCTAAATTTAATTTTACTTGATAGCCACCAGAAAAAGTTTGCGGGTTTTTTTCTAGATCTTCATAAGAAAAACCTAATCCGTAAAGAATATTTTCTCCCTTCCAAGATTCATGCTCTCTTTCTTCGGAAAGAACCGAGCAAATTTCTTGCAAAACTGTTTGATGTTCGAAATGGATATGTTGTTCAAGATAGCCAATTCTATAACCTTTTGGAATTTCTACTCCCCCACTATCAGGCTCTAGTTTTTTAAGAATTAATTTTAAGAAGGTTGATTTTCCGCTACCATTTCTGCCAATTAAACCAACTTTTTCTCGGGAATTAATAATAAAATTAGCATCATAAAAAACCTCTCTACCACTGAAAGATATTGATAAATCTTTGGCTTTAATCATTTGAATTGTTTGAATTTGTAAATATTGATTAAGTAAATAATATACTATAAATTTTTTGATTATAAAAAACGACCTAATTAATGTCAAATTAATATCAATAAATTATCTAAAAACTACTTGCTTTATTATTTTTAGATATTATATTTTGGTACCTTGCTTTTTAAGTAACACCATTTAATTTATATTATCTATATCGCGGGGTAGAGCAGCTCGGTAGCTTGTCAGGCTCATAACCTGAAGGTCGTTGGTTCAAATCCAGCCCCCGCAACCAATCTTTGTATTTTAGTCTATTTTCTTAATTATCCCTTGATTTTTATTGATGATAAATCATCATATTTTTTGTTAAATAGATTTTAAATAAATATCAAAAACTTCATAATCAATTAAGGGAAATATCTGAAGCAATATCTTTCAAGAAATTGCTAATTACCTATAATATTAAAATTAATAACTTGAAATGTTTCGCAAGTCACAAAAAAACCATAAATTATTTTTGTCTAAAAATTTAAACAAGTTAAATCAAAAAAAGCTTGCAGAATCAATAAAAGAAGAAGCTCAATCCATTACTAAAAAATCACTCGTCAAAAAAATTGATGGCCTGCAAATATGGCTTGAGAGCAGTTCTTCAGAAAATGTTATAAATCGAGTTGTTGCAGTTCCCGAAGGTAATTCTCCAATTTATGCAAATAGTATTAATGGCATTCCTGCAATAAAATTTCAAGGAGAGAGTGCTTTAAAAATAAACTTCTCTGCAATTAATAATTCTGACTATACAATAGTTATTGTTGAGCAAAGAGAAAGCTCTAAATCTGATAATTATATTTTGGGAGATCCTTCCAATACTACAACTAATCAAACCTTATTAATTGGCTATAAAACTGATGGCTCAATTATTCATAGTCAAGGAGATAGTGCTTATTACACTTCTTCAATTAGTGGCTATTCTTCATATAATGGTCCAAGAGTCTTGATTTTTAGCCATTCTGTAACTGATGGCAATAAAACTTATGTTAACGGAGCTTTGGCTGGTCAATCAAATGTTGCAAATGTAAAAGTTCATATCAATAATTTAAATAATTTAGCAATTAGTAAAAATTATATTGGGCAAATAGGGGAGTTAATTGCTTATAATAAAGCATTATCAACTTCGGAAATTCAATCTATTTATGATTATGCCATTAATAAATGGAAAATTAAAGTTGGGGCAACGAAAGATGATTGTTTAAATGGTTTAGTTACTAGTTATTCTTGTGATTTATCTTTTTGTTCTATAAATATTGTTGGCATATCAAGAACTCAAGTTAGAGGAACCATTTCAAGCTCATATCTAAATTGCGATAAAACTGGTTATGTTGGTTCGATTAAATACACCTGCAATAGTAAAGGTTTAGTAACTTATCCTGCTAATGCAACTTGTAGTTGTGCTACTGGTTATAGCTTGGTTAATGGGGTTTGTGCTCCTATTACTTGCTCTATAGTTGCAGGAGCTGGATATGGTGCTAAAACCTTAAATTATGGTAGTGGTAGCTTTAATTGTGAAGGAGGTATTTATGGAACAGTAAATTATAGCTGTTTAACCAGAAACTCTCCTACTATTACTAATAATTGCTATGCCAAAGTTTATAGCATTGTGGCAGAAAGTTCAAATGCTACAAGTTATATTGCACCAACTGGTTTTAAATTTACAGAAGTTAAATTTGCTTCATATGGAGTACCTAATTGTGGACCAGCTGGAAGTTGGGAACCTGATAATTGGCTTATAGCATCTTGCCATTCTTCTAGCTCTAACTCTGTAGTTACGGCAAGTTGCTTAAATAAAACATCTTGTTCCATTATTCCAAGTAATACAAATTTTGGCGATCCTTGTTCTGGTTACTTAAAGTATCTTGCTGTTTATTTGAAGGCAACTCCAATATAGCAAATTGAAACATTTATCATTTTCAATTATTAAAAATGCTTCAATATTCAAATAACCAATATAATTCAACAAGCGAGGTTTTGCAGGCAGGGTTTTATGTAGTTTCAACCCCAATAGGCAATCTTGAAGATATAACAATTAGGGCATTAAAAACCCTTAATAGTGTCGATATAATCATTTGTGAAGATAGTAGAGTAACTGCAAAATTACTTGATTTTTATGGCATAAAAAATAAGAAATTTATTATTTATAATGATCATTCAAAAATAGAAGTTCATTTACAAATTCTAAATCATATTAATCATGGCAAGGCATTGGCTTTAGTTAGTGATGCTGGAACCCCTCTAATTTCCGACCCTGGTTTTAAACTTTTGAGATTTTTGCAAGAAAATTCGGTTAAAATTACCCCAATTGGCGGAATATCCGCAATTACTACTGCAATATCGGTTAGTAGCCTTGCTTGTGACAATTTCTTGTTTCTTGGTTTTTTGCCACCAAGCAAAATATCAGCTCTTAATTTTTTAAAAACTTTGCCTCAAAATTATAGCCTTGTTTTTTTTGAATCTCCTCATCGCATTTTAGATTGTTTAGATAATTTTATGGTAGTTTTTGCAGATCGTAAAATTGCTCTAATGAGAGAATTGACTAAATTTTATGAAGAAATAATAGTTGATGAGCCCTCTAAAATTAAAGATATTCTTTTAAATAATCCAGAAAAAATAAGGGGTGAGTTTGTTCTGGTGGTTGAAAAATTAGATAAAAAAAACGAAAATATAGATTGGGAAGTGATTGATGAATTGATTACAAAAAATCTAGCAACTGGATTATCAATTAGAGATATAGCGGATGGAATATCTCAATCATTCAATCTTAATCGTAAAATTATTTATCAAAGAATTATTGATAGAAATAATGCTGTAAGAAAATGATTGTATCTTATTCGCTTTTAGCAATGCCAATGGCAATTATCGCAATGCCGATTTATTTACATCTTGCGAGTTTTTATCTTAATATTGTTGGTTTGCCAGTTATAATAACTGCCTCTATTTTAATTGTTGGTCGAATTTTTGACTGCATTACTGACCCATTAATAGGTTATTATTGCGATTATTTTTATAGAAAAAAAATTACCAGAATTACTTTGATTAATTTTTTGATGATGCTTTTAGTTATATTATTTTATTTTCTTTTTAATCCGCCTCTATCATTATCAAAATATGCTTCCGCAGTTTATTTAACAATTATTTTAACATTATTTTATTTTACATTTTCTGCCCTTTCAATTAATTATGAGGCTTTAGCTGTTGATATTGCAGGCGATGATTCAAAATTAAGGAATAAATTAATTTCTTGCCGTGAATCTTTTCAAATTGTGGGAACCCTTTTATCTGCAATTGTTCCAACAATAATAATTTACTTAAATAAAAATAGCAAAACTTACGATCAATCCTTGTCGCAATTGTGGTTAGTGGCATTGCTTTTTATAGTGCCAAGTTTAATTGCTGTTAATTTAAACTCTGGTAAAATAGCCTTAATATCTTCAAGTCAATTATATATTTCCCAAAAAACAAAATTTTTGTTAAATATAGTTAAAAATCGAGTTTTTTTAAAACTTCTCATTATTTATTTAATTAATTCAATTGGAGTTGCAATTCCTGCATTATTGATTCGTTTTTATGTTGAATATTATTTATTGGCATTGGATGAAATGGGTAATTTTCTAGGATTATATTTCTTGTCGGCGATAATTGGCATTCCTTTTTGGAATAATATTGCTAAAAGATTTTCAATTATTAAAGCTTGGCGATTTTCTATTATCTTATCTGTTGCTATTTTTATTTTTACATCATTGATTAGTAGGGGAGATGCTAAGATATTTTATTTTATTTGTTTATTTTCAGGGTTTGCAATGGGTTGCGATTTAATTGCTCCGCAGATAATTTTAACTACATTAATTTATAAAGAAGATTTTAAGGCAAGTTATTTTGCAATTTTTAGTTTTGTTGCAAAATTGGCTCTTGCCATCGCAACATTTCTTAGCTTTATTTTAATTGCAAAAGATTATTCATGGTTAATTGATAGCGGTAAATCTACAATTAATATCGATATTTTGCCTATAGTTTATTGTTTAGCTCCTTGCTTGATTAAAATCATAACTTTTTTGATGCTTCCTGTTTTGGAAAAAATAATACCAATTCCCATCTTTAAATAAAATTATAACAAAATATTTTTGCCAGTCGTGCCTAAAGGCAACGACACGATTTTTGAGATAAAAATTTTTAAAAAATGAAGCTGTATATCCATACAGCTAAGGCTTTTTAGAGATTTTTAGCCAAAAATATGAAGTTAGAATTTTAATTTATTTCAAAACTTTAAAGGTGGGAAATGGTATAACCTATCTATCAAAAAATTTTTGATGATTGCTAATCAAATTATCTTTAGTAATTTTAGTATATATTTCGGTGGTTCCAAGCATTTCATGACCTAGTAGCATTTGAATAGATCTTATATCCGCACCTTCTTCTAGTAAATGGCTTGCAAATGAATGTCTAAAGCTGTGCGGAGTTATATTTTCTGATAAATTGAACTTTCTTCTTAATTTTAAAATTAGATTTTGAAAGGCTAAAGGATAATAATCTTGATTTTTTGTAGTGCGAAATATTTTTTGAGTATTTTTAATATCAAAAGGACAAATAGCAAGGTAAATTGATATTTGTTCGCTAACTACTGATATTATTGGCACCATTCGTTGCTTTTTGCCTTTTCCGTCAATTTTTATGAATTCTCCGTTGATAAGGCTATTTTTGTTTATGGATAATGCTTCGGATATTCTTAAACCACAACCATATAGCAGTAATGTTATTGCTATATCTCTTTCATTTTCCCAGTTACTTCTTTGTAATTGCTTAATTTCATTGATAATTAATTTTATATTTTCAATAGAAACTGGTTTTGGTAATAATTTTGATATTTTGGGATTTTTTATTTTTGTTATCTCGTTGTTTTTTAACAAATTATTGCGATTAAGAAAATTAAATAGCGAACGAAGAGATGATATCTTTCTAGCTCTGGAGCGATTATCTATTTTATCTAATTTTGTTGTAAGCCATAATCTGAAATCGGTAAGAGTTAATTTTTCAAGCCTATCAATTGATATTATTTTCTTATTTTCATTAGTGAATAGAAAATCAAAGAAACTTAAAATGTCTTCCCGATATGCTATAATGGTGTGCGATGAATATTTTTTTTCATATTCTAGATAATTGAGGAATTTTATAATAAAGCTTGCAGTAGTGTTGCAAGCAATATTATCAAGCCTTTCTTTTAGCATTTATATTAGCATTTTTTGCAATCTTCGAGAAAAATCTTTGCTATCAGCAATTGGCTCATCCTCAATTATGCATGCAAGATCAAATAATGTTCTAATGCTATCTTTTGCCTGTTCTTTCAGTTTTTCTTGAGTATGTTGGTTGTTTAGATTTTGTATTATTTCGTTATTTGGGTTAATTTCTAATATTTTTGCACTACCAGATTGAATTTGTTTTTGTTCAAGTAAAAATCTTTCAAGTCTTATATCCATAGAACCAACATCAACTGCTAAGCAAACTGGGCTATCGGTTAATTTTTTTGAGATTCTAACATCGGAAATTTTTTCCCCCAGAGTTTCTTTGAAGAAACCAACCAAAGATAAAAACTTACTATCTGTAATATCTTTTAATTTATTATCATTATCTTCTTGGTTATCTTTGTGAGCTTCGTCATTTTTTTCCGTTGTTGATTTATCAATTGAAGATAGATCAACATCGTTGCGATTAATTGATTGAAACTCAAATTCTTGTTCTTGATTCTCAACTTTTGATTTATGAGGCAAGGCAACGGTAACCCAAAATTCGTCAACAGCATCGGTTAAAAACAAAACCTCAACATCTTTTTTTGAAAAAATTTCTAATTGCGGTGAGGCTTGAATTTTATTGATATTTTCGCCAGTTAAAAAATAAATTTTATTTTGCCCTGTTTTTGCTCTAGATATATAGTCTGCAATGCTTATAAGTTGATTTGGAGATTTTGAAGAGTAAAAACGACAAATTTCTAGAATTTTTTCACGAAATTCTGAAGTTTCGCAAAGTCCTTCTTTTAATACTGCACCAAAATTATGCCAAAATTGAATGTATTCTTCTTCATTTTGTTTAGCTTTCTTTTTTAACTCACTAAGGATTTTAGAAATAACGGATTTTTTAATTTTTTCTATTACCGCATTATGCTGTAAGTTTTCACGGCTTATATTGAGTGGAAGATCATCTGAATCAACTAATCCTTTTATAAATCTAAGATAAGAAGGAACTAAATTTAACTCTTCACTTATAAATACCTTTTTAACATATAATTTGACTGAAGTTTTGCGATCAGGATGAAATAAATCAAATGGCTTATTTGCGGGGATAAAAAATAAGTTGGTATAAGAAACTGCACCCTCTACTTTGTTATGAATAGTCATAAATGGCTCACCGGGTAAGTGCGATATATGGCGGAAAAATTCTTGATATTGTTCTTTTTTTATTTCTTCTTTTGGCTTTGTCCACAGTGCAGAAGCGGAGTTTAAAGTCTCAATTTTTGCTCCAGCTTCAATATTTTCTGGTATAAAATCAATTTTAAAATTAATATGATCAGAATAAGTTTGAACAATGTGTTTGATATGAAAGCGGTCAAGGAAATCATCGGCATTATCTTTTAGATGCAAGATTATTCTGGTTCCCCTTTTAAAAGGCTCTTGATATTCGTTAATAGTAAAGCTGTTATGACCTTCTGAACTCCAAATATGAGTGGTATTTTCATTGTATTTTTGTGAAATTACTTCAACCTTATTAGCAATCATAAAGCTAGAATAAAAGCCAACCCCAAACTGTCCAATTAATTGAACATCTTTTTGCTTGTCTCCAGTTAAAGATTTAATAAAATTCTCGGTACCAGAGCGGGCAATTGTTCCTAGATGCTCGATCAGATCTTCTTGATTCATTCCGACCCCATTATCTTCTATAATTAATTTTCTTTCTTTTTTATTGGTAGAAATATTGATTTTAAGTTCTTCATTATTTATTTCTGGGTTTTGTGTGCTAAGGTAGCGAATTTTATCGCAAGCATCCGCACTATTTGAAATAAGCTCTCTTAATGCAACATCTTTGTTAGTGTAAAGAGAATTTATCATTAAGTTGAGAACTTTACTAACTTCAACATCAAAATTAAATTCCCCAGCCTTATTCTGACTAGCTTTATTTTGATTTGTGTTTTCTTGATTGTTATGTTGATTTTGTGACATTTTTAATAAAAGTTAAAAGTTAAAGAATTTTTTAAAATAACTAGTTGATTTTTTAAAAAAATCAAGGGGTATATTTAACCTCTACCGCGATAATTTAAATTTCCTAATTCTGGAATTAATGTGTTATTGGGAATGGTGCCGTTTTGAAAGAATATATCAATTGGAATGCCTCCTCTTGGATACCAATAACCTGCAATTCTGAGCCATTTTGCCTTGCTAATCGCGATAAGATCTTTGGCAATTTTTATGGTGCAATCTTCGTGAAATGAACCGCAATTTCTAAATGAAGTTAGGTATAATTTGAGAGATTTGCTTTCAATAATTTTTTTATTTGGAATATAGTCAATTACAAGATGAGCGAAATCTGGTTGTGAAGTAATAGGGCAGATAGAAGTAAATTCTGGACAAGTAAAACGAATAACATAATTGCTGTCGCAATGAGGATTATCAACAATTTGTAAAATGTCTTGATTATTAATAAGATTATCTTGATTTTTTTTTGCAAAATTAAATTCTTTTGATAAATCTTGCCCTAATAATAGTTTTTTTGTTTGTTTTTTATTCATGTTTAAAGTTGGAGTTTATTAAAAAAATTTAGTTATTTTATTGATAATTAAAAAATTTGTCTATAAATTATTTGCTAAATTAAGCAGTATAAACTAATACCAATTCCCATCAAAATTAAGTGATGGAACTTTTAAAATCTAGCTATATTTTTGGCTATATTTTAAATTTTAGATGTGGTTTAATATAATAAATTCTTAGAATTCAATTTAAAAATGGAACTTACAAAATTAACTATTTCTCAATTAATTAATGGTTATAAAGCCAAACAATTCAAACCTTCAGAGGTTGTAGATAGTTACATAAAAAATATTGAAAATAATTTAAAGCTTAATGCCTTCATTACTACCAATTTTGAAAATGCAAAATTGGAAGCAAAAAAAGCTGATGAAAAAGTTGCGAAGGCTGAAATTTCAGACTTAACAGGGGTTCCTATTGGAATCAAAGATCTATTTTGTACTAAAAATATTAAAACTACTTGTGGATCAAAAATGTTAGCAGATTTTGTTCCTAGTTATGAATCCACAGTAACGCAAAAACTATTAGATGCAGGGGCGATTAATCTTGGTAAGTTGAATATGGATGAATTCGCCATGGGTTCTACTAACATAACGAGTCATTTTGGTCCTGTAATTAATCCTTACAAAAAAAAATCTTCTGACGAAGATCTCGTTCCGGGTGGTTCTTCTGGCGGTTCTTCTTGTGCGGTATCAGCAAATTTATGTGCAGGAGCAACTGGTTCTGATACAGGTGGCTCAATTCGTCAACCTGCATCATTTACCAATATTGTAGGCATTAAGCCAACTTATGGTCGTTGTTCTCGTTATGGAATGGTTGCTTTTGCTAGTTCAATGGATCAGGCGGGTGTTTTTGCCAAAAATGTTTATGATGGTGCCTTAATGCAAAAAGTTGTTGCTGGTTTTGATGAAAAAGATTCAACATCAATAAATATAGCAGTGCCAAATTTTGAGCAATTGCTTAATTCTAATCTCAAAGGCATAAATATCGGAATCCCTAAAGAATATAGAATGGAAGGAATGTCCAGTGACATTGAAAAATTATGGCAAAAAGGCATTAATATTTTAAAAGATCGCGGTGCAAATATAGTTGATATCTCTTTGCCTCACACTAAATATTCAGCATCAATATATTATGTTGTTGCATCAGCTGAGGCATCTTCAAATTTGGCAAGGTTCGACGGAGTTAGATACGGTTTTCGTGGTGATAAGGAAAATCTAACCCTTGAGCAATTTTATGAAAATAATCGTGCTGAAGGTTTTGGAAAAGAAGTTAAGAGAAGAATATTAACAGGAACTTATGTTTTATCATCTGGATATTACGATGCTTATTATAAAAAAGCACAACAAGTTAGAAGATTAATTCTAGAAGATTTTAAACAAGCATTCACTAAGATTGATGCCATATTAACTCCTGCAACTCCTAATTCTGCATTTCCGATTGATTCTTCAAAAAATTTAACCAGTCAAGATCCGATCAAAATATACTTGAACGATATGTTTACTATTCCCGCTAATTTAGCTGGATTGCCGGCAATGTCAGTTCCCGCTGGTTTTGATAGCGATGGCTTGCCTCTTGGTTTGCAAATAATTTCTAAGCATTTTGATGAACAAACAATGCTAAATGTTGCTTTGGCGATAGAAGAATCTTTGAAATAAATTGTTTTTGTCAATTAATTTATGATAAAAACATCTCATAATCCTTTTATTAATGATTATCTAGAAAAAATAGAATGGAATTTTGAAAAAAAATACATAAATTTTTCTGATGCCTTAGAATTAATGCAGAGAAGGGTTGATGAAATAATTAATCAAGATAAACCTCCTTTAATTTGGGTTTTAGAGCATGAAGCAGTCTACACGGCAGGGGTAAGTGCAAAAAACGAAGATGCGATCAACATAAATGATAATATTCCAGTTTTTAAAACTAATCGTGGTGGTAAATATACCTTTCATGGTCCTAAAATGAAGATAATTTATGTTTTACTTGATTTAAAAAAATTATTTTACCCTAAAAATCCTGATATTTCAATATTTATAAAATTTCTAGAAAATTGGATTATCAATATTTTAGCTGATTTTAAAATAAAAGGTGAAGTTAGAAATGATAGAGTAGGTATTTGGGTTAATTGCAACAATAAAGAGGAAAAAATATCGGCAATTGGTATAAAATTAAAAAAATGGGTTTCTTATCACGGTATTGCTGTTAATATTGATCCGGATCTATTATTTTTTAACAATATTATTCCTTGTGGAATAAAAAATTATGGAGTAACCTCAATCGCTAAAATTTACCAACAAAAACTCCAAGAATTTGATTATCAAAGCATTGAGCAGTTAATTTTTTTAAAAATTAAGGAGCATTTTATAAAATCTTATCAAGAAATAATAAATCAATAATTTATGCGACAATATCTCAATTTTAAAAGAAATGATATTAATTATAATTTGCAACATAATTTATCTTCAACTTTTAAAAAAATAGAAATATTTTTTTTGATAATATTATCAATTGTAATGATAATAACTAGTAGAGTTAATCGCAGTTTTTCTGACAATGTAACAATATTTTTTGTTTCTTGTTCTGAGCCAATTATTTCAACGATTTCCTTGCCATTTAATGTTGTGGTTAATTTATTTACTGATTTTAATCAATTAATTTCTGCTAAAAATGAAAATATTGCTTTGCGGGAGGAAAACAACAAGCTTCGCGATAATTATATTAAAGCTTTAAATATATATGAAGAAAATAAAGAATTAAAATCTTTGTTAAATTTTATTTCTCCTAAAGTTAATAATTTTAAAAGTGCAAGAGTAATTGGTCGCACCAATCAAATTTTTACCAATCAAATTTTTATAGATGCTGGAATTGATTCTAATATCAAAGAGGGTTCCGTGGTTTCTGGAACAGTTGGAATGATTGGTAGGGTTGTTAATATTGGTTTAAATAAATCTGCAGTTATGTTATTGACTGATGCTAAATCAAGAGTCCCAATCATTACCTCTAAATCAAGAGTTGCGGGGGTTTTATCAGGAAATAATACCGTTAAAATGGACTTGCTTTATTTGCAAAAAAACCACAATATTGAGGTTGGTGAAAGAGTTTTTACCTCTGGAGATGGTGAAACAATGCCAGCAGGAATTTTAATAGGTATAGTCATTGAGTCTGAAAAAGAAAATGTAGTTGTTCAAATGGTTGAGAATGTTGCCAATCTTGATTTTGTGAGTGTGGTTGCCAATTAATTTTTAACTCTTCTTTAAGCTTGAATATTATTGTAATAATTGCAATAATCACTAATTTTACAGTCTAAACATAATGGCTTTCTTGCTTTGCAAATATATCTGCCATGTAGTATCATCCAGTGATGGGCATCTTTTTTCCATGGTTCTTTAATTTTTTTATTAAGAGCAGTTTCGCTTTTTTTAATATTGTCTTCTTTAATTATACCTATACGGTTTGCAACCCTAAATACATGGGTATCGACAGCAATAATTGGATAATGAAAGGCGCAATTTAGAAAAACTCCTGCGGTTTTTCTTCCTACTCCTGCTAAGTTGAAAAGCATATCAAAATTATTTGGCGGTTCTCCTTCAAAATCATCAATTAAACTTTGTGAAAGCTTGATAATGTTATGTGCTTTGCTGTTGTAAAGACCGATATTTTTTATGTATTTTTTTAAGCCATCTTCTCCTAGGGCAATCATTTTTTTTGCATCATCCGCTATAGCAAATAAATTTTTTGTTGCTTTGTTTACTGCAATATCAGTGCTTTGAGCAGAAAGTACTATTGCAATTAGTAAGCAGTAGTTGTTGGGATAAATTAATTCTGTTTTTGGTTGGGGGTTTTGTTGTTGCCAAATGGTAAAAATTTTAGATAATTGTGATTGATTTAATTCTCTTGACTTAATTGGCAATAAAACCTTATTTTTCATTATTTTTTAACAATTTTGTCGATAATTTGAAAAAAACTTTATTAGGTAAAATTTTTATCAATTTCATTAATAATGTAAATTTTTTAGGAAAATGAATTTCAAAATCTTTTTGATTGATTCCTTTTATTATATGGCTAGAAGCTTCATTGGCTGATATTAGGCAAGGCATCTTAAAGTTATTAGCATCAGTTAAGCGAGTTTTTACAAAACCGGGATTTACTAGCGAAACTGCTATGTTATATGGTTTAAGTTCAGTATAAAGAGTTTCTGCAAGATTAATTATCCCTGCTTTAGTTGCTCCGTAGAAACCTGAATTTGGAAGCCCACGATATCCTGCAACACTTCCAAATAGTACAATTTGACCTGATTTTTGAATTTTCATTTGTGGTATTATTATTGAAAGAGCACTAGCAATAGCGGTAAAATTAATTGCTATTGTTTGATTGGCAATTTTCAGGTCTATATTAGCTAAATTATTTGGGCTATAAACCCCAGCACAATATATGAATAAATCGGTTTTTTGTTGTTTAACAGTATTTTGTAGAAAATATGTAAATTCTTCTTGTTTGGTTACATCAATCCCCGCAACGATTACTCTAACTGTTTTTGATTGATTATTATTTTGATTTAATTCATTTCTAAGTTCATTAAGAGCTTTTATATCTCTTGCAATTAAAGTTAATGATCCGCCTTTATTTTCATTTATTAATTGAGAAAAATACTGCTTAGCAAGTTCTTTGCCTATGCCGTAGCTAGAGCCGACAATTATGATATTCATAAATATTTTGTTATTTGGTTAATTTTAAAGCAAAAATGCTATAAGTGATTAATTAAATATTCAATCATTTTATTTAGCGACATAATTAATTATTTATTTTTTTACCCGCAATCGACTAAATTTAAAAAATCTTGATAATTGAATAATTTGAGTAGTGCTTGATATTTTTCATTTTCTGATTTTTGTAAAAATGGATCGTTGGATAGTATTTTTTTTGCCTCAATATTGCTAAAATTTAATAATTCATGATCGTAATTTAGATTTGCAATCCTAAATTCAGGAAACCCACTTTGTTTTGTGCCTGCTAACTCGCCATTGCCACGAATTTTAAGATCTGCTTCTGCAATATAAAAGCCATCATTACTTTCTTTTAATATTTTTAGTCTTTCCCTTCCTCTTTCGCTGATTCTGTTGCCATATAATAAAATGCAAAGAGATGGTTTATCATTTCTGCCAACTCTTCCTCTTAATTGGTGTAATTGGGCTAAGCCAAAATTTTCTGCATTCTCAATAATAATTAAAGTTGCCTGTGGAATATCAATTCCAACTTCAATTACTGTGGTTGCAACTAGAATTTGTAAGGATTTTTCTTGCGAAAATTGATTCATTATTCTTGACTTTTCTGAATCTTTCATTTTGCCATGAAGTATTGAAATTGTTGATGCTTCAAAATAAAAAGATAATTCATTATATCGTTGTTGAATATTGGCTAGTTCAATTTTTTGTTGATCTTTTTGTGATTCTAATTTTTCCTCATTAATCCCATCTTTTTCATTACTTTCTTCAATTGCAGGACATATCCAATAAATTTTCTCTTCTCTTGAAATTGCTCTTAATATTGCTTGATATACTTCTTCTAATTTGTTTTTGCCACGAATTATTGTAGCGATTTCTTTGCGATTATTAGGTTTTTCATTGAGAATTGAAATATCCATATCTCCATATAATCCCATCATTAGGCTACGAGGTATTGGTGTTGCACTCATTAATAAACAATCTACCGATTCACCTTTTTTAATTAAATTCATTCTTTGTAAAACCCCGAAGCGATGCTGTTCATCAATGATTGCAAGCCCAAGATCTTTAAAATTTATATTATCTTCTAATACTGCATGAGTACTAATTAATATATCTATTTCTTTATTAATAAGAGCATCAATTATTTTTTGTTTCTGTTTGTTTGTAGTTGCACTAGTTAGTAGGGATAGATTAATTTTTTGATAATTAGCAATTGGCGATTCTTTATTTTGGAATTTTAGATTGGATAATATTCTTGTAAAATATTCAAAATGTTGCTTTGCAAGAATTGTGGTGGGTGCAATAATAGAGCATTGCTGACCTCTTGCAATATTTATTAAACAACAGTAAATAGCAATAATTGTTTTTCCGCTACCAACATCTCCTTGTAGCAATCTCAACATTTGCTGTGGAGTATTGATATTTTTGGCAATGATTTTGCAAATTTCTAATTGTGAATTAGTAAGTTTAAAGGGTATGGAATTTAAGAAATCTTGATTAATTGCTTCAATTTGTCTAATTGATAGAACTTTTTTGTTAAAATTTTTATTTCTAATAATTTTATTTGCATAATTTCTAGCAATCAAGAATCCTAATTGCCAAGCTAATAATTCATCAAATGCAAGCCTTGTTCGTGATTTATAAAAGTTGCTACTTCTATTGGTTAAACATTCTTGTGAATTGGGGTTGTGTAGATTAATTATTGATTGCAAGAAATTTGGCATTTTTTGTTGATTCAATATTTCTTTATTATGCCACTCTAATCCTTCAATATTGTTAAAATCTTTTTTTATTTTAGAGATTAGCCATTTTATTTTATCATTGATAAAAATATTGCTAATTCCAGCTGTAAGGGGGTAAATTAAATTATTTTCTAATGATTGTCTTTTTAAAATTTCATTATTATTTTGTTCATCATCAATAGGAATTATTTGTTTTGGGTGAATTATTTGATTTTCATTGAAATTATTGGTAAAATTGCCTAAAACTAAGAAATGTTTACCAATTATTAATTTACTAATTTGACTAGGAAATATTTTAAAAAATACTAAAGAAATATATCCAGTTGGAGTATAGCACAATATTTTATAAGGTTTGTCGTTTTTTTCTGGTTTTAAATGCGATTCAACTTTAACTTTAATGGTTACTAGTTGATTATTTTTTAACTCAAATAAACGGGGCAAGATAGCTATTTTCTCAATTTCAACGGGGCTGTGAAGCAATAAATGAAAAATCTTGTTACTATTAGTTAGGCGAGAAAAATTTTTACTAATCGCAGTGCCTACTCCTTTGATTGTAGTAAAAGGGGAGTTAAGAAATTCTAATAATTGATGTTCCATTGATTTGATATTTAATCTATTCTTCTCCTCTCGACATTCTTCTTTTGATGTCTCTTTCCTTAATAGATTCTCTTTTATCATAAAGCTTTTTGCCTTTTGCTATTCCCATTAAAACCTTTGCTACTCCTCTTTTATTAAAATGTATTTGTAGAGGTATTAAAGAAAGACCAGCAACATTAATTTTGCCAATAATTTGATTAATTTGTTTTTTGTTAAATAATAATTTTCTTGCTCTTTTTGGTTCGTGATTAAATCGATTTGCACCTTTATATTCACTAATATTGGCATTTATAAGAAAAATTTCACCCTTATTTTCTGCTCCATAAGCTTCAGAGATATTAGCTTTGCCTTGACGAATTGATTTTACTTCGCTTCCCATCAAAACAATTCCCGCCTCAATCTCTTCAATAATTTGATAGTTAAAACGAGCTTTACGATTTGTAATTTGCATTATGCAAAAATGTTGATTTTAAAAAAAATTAATTAAAAATAAAATTATATATTGCAATTTAAAAAAAAATACTTAAATTTTTGGCTCTTTTTAAATTTATTAGAAGTTTTGTATTTTGTTTAATGCCCTTAAAACTGCATCTAAACAATATTACTAATTAATTTAGCTACAAAATTTACTTAAATTTTAAAAATTATTATCAAATTTAAAGGCTAAAATATTCTTATAATTAGTTAAAATTGTCAAAATAATTTTTGAAAATTAAAATAATATTGAATAAAGTTAATTAAGCAATAATTAAATAAGCAGAATTTTTAATAATAAATTTACAAACCTTAAATTACAATACAATGCCTCTTTACGAGACCGTTTTTATTACTAGACAAGATCTTACTGTTGAAGATGTAGATAACTTGACTTCCAAGCTTTGCAAAATTATTACCGATGGTAAAGGCAAGGTTGTTTCAAAAGAATATTGGGGGCTTAGAAATTTAGCCTATATTATTAAAAAAAATAATCGTGGTCATTATGTTCTAATTAACATTGATGCTGAATATCCAGTAGTTCAAGAGTTAAAAAGAGTTATGAAATATAATGAAAACATAATTCGTAGTGTTTTATTTAATGTAGAATCCCATTCTGCCGAGTCTCTTTTATTTGTTTCTAGTGATGCAAAAGATTATAAAAATGCTAAACAAACAAAAAAAGAGCCTTCAAAAATTGATCTTATTTTAGATCAAGTGCAATTCGAAATCTAAATAACAAATAATCAAGAAAATGAAGCAAAAAATAAAAGAAACTCCAAAAGAGCAAAAAGAATCAAAGTCAAATACTAGCCTAGATCCAGTAATTCAAGCTCCTCAACAAGAAGAAAACTATCTAAAAATCTCCTTAGTTAATCAAGGTGTATTCTTTCGTAGAAAAAAAACCTGTCCACTGAAAGATATAGATATTAGCGAAATAAACTATAAAAATCTTAACTTATTGAACAAATTCATTTCAGAAAGAGGTAAAATTGCCCCTAGAAGAATTACTAACATATCTTTGCAAAAGCAAAGAGCAATTAGCAATGCAATTAAGAAAGCTCGTCAGCTATCTCTAATTTCTGCGATTGGTAAAGAAGCAAATCAAAATTAATAAAAATAAAATGCAAGTTATTCTCGTTTCAAATATAGCAAGTCTTGGTAAAATCGGCGATATAGTCGAAGTAAAAAATGGTTATGCTAGAAATTTTCTTATTCCAACCAAAAAAGCCATATCTTTCAGTCAAAATAATCAAAAACTTTTTGAAGATAGAAAAAATGACTTTGAGACTGAAAATCAAAAATCTCTTGATATTGCTAAAGATATTAAGCAAAAAATCAGCGGTAAAGACATAATAATTATTGAAAATGCCTCTGATGATGGTAGGCTTTATGGTTCAGTTAGTTCGGTTAATATTGCCACAAAAATTAATGAAATGATTGGCTCTAAAAAACTTTCTCGTGCTAATGTTTTTTTAAGTAAGCCAATAAAAGAAATAGGGCTTTATCAGGTTTCTTTAAATCTTCATCCAGAACTTTCTTTTGAAGTTAGGGCAATAGTTAGTAGAAGTGAATCGGAAGTTGAGCAGTTAATTAAAGCTTATAAAAAATCCCAAAATAAACAAGAAGATTCTTCTTCTATTGCTCAAGAAGCTTTAGATGGAAATCAAAATGAAGATAAAGAAGGTGATGCCTCGCAAAATAAGAAGTCAAGAAAAAAAGATAAATAACCAATAATCTTGATTTTTATCCTATAAAGCCCTGAATTATTTATTTGATTCAGGGCTTTATTTTAACTTATTAAAAATTTATGACTAATTATCTAAGTTATTTTGATTTATCATTTGTTGTTTTTACATTAATTTCAGTGTTAATAGGGTTTTCAAGAGGTTTCGTAAAAGAAATTTTCTCTCTAATAATTTTGATTTTATCTTTTTATATTTCCTGCCTTATATCCCCATTTTTAATTAAAATATTAGAACCAAAATATTTTGCCAATAGCAAGATGACTGGAAATATAATTATTAATTTTGTTGCATTCTTTATTTCTACGGTAGTATTAAAAATAATTACCGCTCCATTGATAGTTAATATATCTAGCCTACTAAAAAATGGATATTTTCCAGACAGATCACTTGGATTTTTATTTGGAGCCTTGAAGTCTATTTTATATTTTAGTTTATTCTACTCAATGTTGATTTATGGATATAATTTAAAGTATAAAATTATTGCTAAATCTCCTTCTGATAAGCAACAACAAGAAAAAGCAATAAAAGCTGCAAAAATTAAAGATATTGATGTTGATATTGATATTAAGAATAAAAATATAAAGCTTCCAGAATGGCTTATTGATTCAAAATTTATTGGCTTATTACAAATATCATCAAAAGCAATTGAGCCTATTACAAAAATAATATTTGATAAAATTAAAGCCGAGTTGTTGGTTATGGTTAATAATTTAGGAGATGTCTCAACTAAAGATATAATAAATATTCGCGATCAAAAAGAATTGAATAATAAAATTAACGATATTAATAAGGATAATGACTCTTTGGCAAGTGATCTTGAGAAAAAAATTGACAAAATTATTGAAAATCAAGATATTTAATTTTGTTGATATGGGTTTTTAATATTTAAGCTTTTTAGTATTTTTATCTCTATTGACTCCATTATTTCTGCCTCTTGTTCATCTTGATGATCGAATCCAATAATATGAAGTATGCTATGTAGAATTAAATGAGTTAAATGATTTTCAAATGATTTATTCTCTTTAATTGCTTCGCTTTTTATTTTTTCAAATGCAAAAAAAATATCGCCTAAGAAATGATATTTGCTATTTTTAAGAATTATATTTAGATTTGAGTTGCGAATCACTTGTTCATCTAAATAGCCGAATGTTAATACATTGGTAGGTTTATCAATATTTCTAAATTCTTGGTTAATTCTTCTAATTTGTAGATTGGAAACTAAGAATATTGATATTTCTGCTTGATTATTTTGATTTTTAAGAAATTTTTTCAAATCCGTGTAATGAGAAAGTAAGTTAATTTTATTTTTAAAAAAAGATTCAAGATGTTTATATTTGGTAGGTTTAAAATCTAGCCATTTCTTAGTCTTTGTTTCGATATTAATAATAAAATTGTTATTTTTAATCATTAATTTTTAAATCAAAATTAGGGCACTTGGTAAAATGGTAAGGGCAAATCCTCGCTGAGCAGTTATTTTTAATATTTTCCAAATCTATTGCTGAATTAAAACTAAAGCATTTTTTAGTACTTGAGAAATCTGTTGCTAAACAAATTTTTGTTAGTGATTTAATAAAAATTTGATTAAAATTTAAGGATTCGACTCTTATATAATCAATTGCTCCAAGCTCCTTTGCTTTATTTTTATAGTCAATATCAAGCTCAACCAATGTTTCTGAATGATCTGAAACAAAGCTTACGGGAATTATTACAGGAATTTTTTTATCATCAATTGCTCTCTTTATTTCGCTATCTAGGCTGGGAGAAGTCCATTTTTTAGGACCCACTTTTGATTGATAACATAGTTGATAATCAAATTCATTAATAGAAATATTAAGTTTTTTAGCGAGATTATCAATTATTGCTTCGGTGGTTTTTTTTGCTTGAAAAGAGTATGGATCTCCTCTGTCGATTATGTCTTGAGGAAGACCGTGAGCAGAAAATAAAAAACGAAATTGACCTATTTTATTTTCAAAATTTTTATGAATTGCTTGTTTAATTAATTGGCTGTGGGCCTCAATAAATTCTGGTTGTAGAGGGTAGCAACATACGGCCTTAATTTCTGCATCAAGTTTATTTTTATATTTTTTAAATTCTTGATAAAAATCGTTAATTGATGATTCGCTGGTAGTGGTTGAAAATTGAGGATATAGAGGTAGTAATATTATTTTGTTTGGCTGATAGTGATTAACCTTTTCCATTACTTCTTTTGAAAATGGATGCCAATATCTCATCGCAACAAAAACCTTAAACTTACCGTGGTTATTGAGTTCAGTTTCAATTAAACTGGCTTGTTTTGTTGTTATTTCAAGAAGTGGGGACTTGTTATTAATCTGACGATAAATATTTTGTGATTTTTTATTTCTTAAAGTACTAATTAATGTTGCAATTAGAAATCTAAATGGTTGTGGTAGGTTGATAATTGCTTTATCGTTAAATAAGTTGAATAAAAATTTTTGAACCGATGATAATTTATCTGGTCCGCCAAGATTGAATAATATTATTGCAGTTTTATCTTCTTGATTTAGTTCTGAAAATTTTATCATAATACAAAATTTATTAATTTGTTAGGCACTATTATTGTTTTTTTAATAATATTATTGCCAATAAATTTTTTGACATTTTCGCATTCTAGAGCTTGCTTCTTAAGTGTTTCTTCATCAAGGTTTTGTTTCACTTTGATTAAACTCCTTAATTTACTTGCAACTTGTATTGCTATAGTAACTTCATTACTAATTATTAATTCTTTATCAAATTTAGGAAAGTTTGCTTCGGCGATTAAATTTCTATTTCCTAGCTTTTCCCATAGCTCTTCGCTTAAATGTGGAGTTATAGGAGAAATTAGCAATAATAAGTTTTTAAAACTAAATAATATGGTTTTTTGATATTCAATATTTTCTTGTGATTGCGATTCATTTATCAATTTTTCGATAGCATTAGAAAGTTCGCGAATTTTTGCAATTGCTCTATTGAATCCATTATGTTGATATTCGTTAATTACCGCTTCAATTGTTTGGTGATTGAGGCGAATAAGCTCTTGTTCTAATTGAGTGCAGTTGATAAAGTTTGGCTCTTGTGAATTTTTTATTAATTCTTTATCAAATTCAAAATAGGAAATCATTCTCCATATTCTGTTGATATATCTCCAGCAACCATCTATACCGCTTTCTGACCATTCTAGGTCTCTTGCGGGTGGGCTATCTGAAAGCATAAATAAACGAGCAGTATCGGCTCCGTAATTTTCAATAATTGAAGCTGGTTCAACAACATTCTTTTTTGATTTGCTCATTTTTTCACTTCTACCAACCAAAACTTCTTCTTTAGTTGTTTGGTGAATAAATTGATGTTCATTTATTTTTATAACTTCTTGAGGATGAACCCATTTTCCACTCTTATTTTTGTAAGTTTGATGGCAAACCATTCCTTGAGTAAGTAAATTCTTAAAAGGTTCTTCGCAATTAAGATATCCGCATTTTTTTAATGCTTTAACAAAAAATCTTGCATAAAGTAAATGTAATACTGCATGCTCTACCCCTCCAATATATTGATCTACGGGCATAATTTTATTGACTATATCTTGTTCAAAAGCTTTATCTTTTGGTTGAGATATGTAGCGAAGAAAATACCAAGAGCTTTCAAAAAAAGTATCAAAACTATCTGTTTCGCGGATTGCCTTCATCCCATTATAAGTAGTGTATTTCCATGTTGCATGATTAGCAAGAGGGTTTCCAGATCCTTTAAATTCAACATCTTTTGGTAAAGTAACAGGTAACTCTTCTTCTGGTACCGGAACAATTGATCCATCTTCGAGATATAATATTGGGATTGGACAGCCCCAATATCTTTGTCTTGAGATTCCCCAATCTCTGAGGCGATAATTTATTTTTCTTTCTGCGATATTTTCAGTTACAAGTTTTTCAGAAATTTTATTTTTTGCAGTTTGATTATCAAGACCGTTTAAAAAATGAGAATTTATCATCACTCCATCTTCGGTAAATGGTTGCGAGATATTGATTTCATTGCTTTGAAATAAATTATCGAGTAATTCTTGATTGTTTTTGCTTTCTTGATGCAGTTTGATTGTTTTGGGGGTTATTGAGCTATAAATGCCGAGATTATTTATTTCTCCTAGCTTTTCATCTGCTTGATAAGCTAAAATTTCTTCTTCAATTGAAAAATCAGCATTGACTTCTGGGGGTTTGTTGCCTCTTGCATCAAGGCGGATCCATTTTTTAAGTTTCTTGATGTAAATAGCATTAAGTGTGTGAATAATTTTTTTTGACGATTTATCGTCTAGTAAAAGTAGCTGATCAGAGAAACCGCAGGGAATTTTTAGACCTCTTAAAATTGCTGTAAGTAAGATTGATTTTCCAAAGCAAAAACCTAATTCATTTTTTAAGACATCGCTTGCGATAATTTGAGGAGTTTGATTGTAGTAGTCATTATTATCCATTGCATGATTTATCTTATCTCTTACAAAGTAGTAACAGGCTTTAATGATTGCGATTTCATCATCTAAATTTATGATTTGAGATTTAATCTTTTCAATAGTTTTTTTAATTTCTGGGTGAGAAAAGTTGATAATGTTGGTTTCTTCAAGAAAATTATCAAGATTAGTAACAACTTGTTTAATTGGTAGTTGGTATTTTTTAGCAAATTCAAAATCTCTTTCATCGTGAGCAGGGCAGGCGAATATTGCTCCCGTCCCGTAATCCATTAATACAAAATTAGCAATATAAATTGGAATTTGTTGAGTTTTATCAGTGGGGTGGAAGGCTGTTAATCCTGTATCAATGCCAATTTTCTCTTGTTTTTCAATGGTTTGTTCATCGATTGCATTCAAATTACATTTAGCAATAAAATCTCTAATTTCAGTATTGTTTTTAGCTATTTCTTGAGCTAATTGATGATAAGGTGATATTCCAATAAATGATGCTCCAAACAGAGTTTCTGGGCGAGTAGTGTAGATTTTTATTGATTTGATATTATTTATTTTGCCATTAATTTTAAAATCAACGACAAGCCCTTCGCTTTTGCCAATCCATTTTTCTTGCATTGATAAAACTCTATCATCCCAGCCTTCAAGATTTTTTAGCTCTTTTAAAAGCTCTTCAGAAAAATCTGAAACTTTTAG
>JAJTDS010000077.1 GCA_021298605.1 Rickettsiales bacterium | reverse complement strand
TATCGCAAAGAAATAAATATGATGAAAGTGGTAACAAAAACGAAGGCAAAAATAGAGCTGGCAACTCTTACGAAGTACTTAAAACAACTTTGAAAACTCTAAACAATAATATCAACTTCACAACCGAATCTTTAAAGCTTTTTAATGTTGATAATAAAGAAACATTAAAAAACGACAAAGAAAAACACGATTTAATTAAGGAAAAAGCCTTGTTTATGAGGGCGATGAGAAGTGCTGACATTAATAATTTTGCATTAATAACAAAAGATTCACTCGGTGTGAATGAACCAAGTAATAACATTTTATTGGAAAAGCCAGATGGTGTTGCTCCAAAAAGCATCAGGGTTAAGTTAATGCAATTAAAATCTGAAATTAACAAACAATAAAAATCACAAAATAATAACAAATTAACTAAATATAAAAATGAAAATATTTTACAGCAATACAGAATATGAAATCAAAGCATTCATTAGAGAATATCTTAAAAATAAAGAACCTATTGAAAAATTTATCAATGAAATTATTAAACAAAAAGACCTTGAACAATTTATTGATATTGAAGATAATAAAAATAAAACACTTAAATTTGATGCATCAAAAAATACAACTGCCGTTCAAGAAATCTTAGGTAAAGAAATAAAATTTAATGATAACGATTGTGTAGAATTTTTTGGTCAACAATTTTTATCTTTATTTAAAGCATTAGATGAATATAAAGCTCCTGAACAGCAAGATCCAGATGAATTGTCAGAAGAATTGAAAAAGAAATATAATTTTCCTATTGATTTAGGCGATGATTCGCAAAAAAAAATAGAAAGATTTGAAGTAGTTAATAAGGCTAATGAGGGTATTGATGATAATGGCGATAATTCTAATCTTTTTACAGCTGGTTATTTAAAAGATATTTTTTATTGCAATAAAAATAAGAACAATCAATTGCTTGTAAATACTGAGAAATTAAATGAAAATCTCGAAGGTTTATGTAAAGAAGTATGGTGGAATATTCTTTCAGATTTAGGTTTCTATGTTGATAATAGTGAAATAAAAATTAAAGCTCCTCAGGTTGTGGGGCAATATCAAAATAATACAGATGTGATATGGGGGAAAGGATTGAATCAACCAGATATAGCAAAAGCAATAAAAGAAGCAGAAAAAGAGAAAAAGAAAAAGAAAGAAGAAGCAGAGAAAAAGAAAGAGAAAGAAGAAGCAGAGGAAAAGAAAAATAAAAAAAAAGAAGAAGAAGGTAATAAAAAAATTTTATTATTTGCAAGCTTAGATAAAATAACTTTTGATGACATTGAGATTACCGAGAAAAAATTTACTTTTGATGTAAAAAAATATGACTCATTGTTTGAAATAGTTGCAGAGGATGAAGTTGACGGTAGCTATCGTTTTCAGCTTGATGCTTCAGCATGGGAAGATGATCATTATAAGACAATTTATGATTTGATTAAAGATAAGGGTGTTGATTATAATTTTAAAGCAGATGATGCAATTCAAAGAGAATTAAGCAATCTTTTAGAGGCTAGGAAGATTGAGGAGTGGAAAGTGTTTCCATTTAAAAATGTTTCTAAGAAAGATGCGATAATTAATAAAAATGCAGACTTTTATTCATATTCTTATTATAGAGATAAATACAAAAATACCGACATAAATGTTAATTTTGGTCTTTTACAACAAGACATAAACAATAAAGATGATTTTGAAAAATTGATTTATGAGTGGGGAGCTAAAAGCGAGTTTTTTGTTAAAGTTAGTGATGATAAACCAGAACAATATGTAAAATTTTATTTAGGTTGGGATGACACAGAAGGAAAACCCGCCATAAACCTTGCTAAATCTCTGAATGGTAATAATATTATGCTTTATGACTCTAATCAAGAGCCCTGTGGTTCAGTTGAAAAAAATAAAGCCCAGTTTGCAAATATAAAAGTTTCATTTCAGCTTTATTATAATAGAGGTAGAGGCGCTTTTACTAATCAAGATAGCAACAAAGCCTTATGTTTTATTAATGATGCTACAATAAAAAGTTTCTCTAATTCTTCTAAGGCTAGTGATTTAGAGCTAAATAGTTATATTGTTACCACTGAAGAAGCTGCTAATAAAATTACTCAAAAAGAAAGAAGATTTACTGAAGATGAAAAAAAAGCCGAAATTCAAAAAATTGATGAGGCTTTAGAAGAAAGGTTAAGAAGTAATTTTTTATGTAAAAAAAATTATGATCAATTTGTACATCTATATAATAGTATAGTTCTTTTTGTTAAAGATGCTAAAGATTTTAATCTTGATGACATAGAAGAATCTTGTAGACAACAAGTTATTGATTTAAAAAGCAGATATCAAGCAAAGCGGTATCTGATTAATGGAGTGCCAAGTAATCAAGTTAATAATCCAAAAAATCAACAAAATCAACAAAATCAACGACAACAATTAAACTTATCTTAACTTAGAGAATTAAATCTAGAGCCCTGTGGTTATTATTAACTTAGAGAATTAAATCTAGAGCCCTGTGGTTATTAAAGCCACGGGGCTTTTTTTGGCTTTTTTGTTGGGGTTTTTGTGGGCTCGAATTTTTCTTCCCCTTGTTGCCTTTAGGGGGAGTTCGAGGTCAACTCACCCATGTCCGTAGTAAAATATTAGTGGGTGCCTTAATAGGTGATAAGGTTTTTGATAGAAATGATTCTTTATATTTAAGGCTTGAGAACAAAACTTCAGTTAAAAGCCAGCAATTATTGAAATATTTTAAATATTCTTCTTTGCCAGAATTTATATTTAATGATTGCAAAGAAATTATTTTGTTGTCTATAATTGAATATTTATGAGTAATTTTTATCAATATAACTCGGTAAGATGCCTTCTATTTTTGTAAAATTAATTGTTTTAAACCTTTTTGCAAAGCTTTTTGCGATTGGTAAAACTATTTTAATTTTATGATTAAATTCTGTATAATTAGATGAGTGCTAGCGAAAATAATAGTTTTGTTAATAATATTTGCAATTACAAATTAACGAAATGCATTATGTTAATTGAAGATATTTTAGAGAATAGAGAGATAAAATCTTCAATTAATATCGAATTAGAGGGTGTTTATTTAGATGGTGAGAAATTATCAAAAAATAATCCTCAAAACAATTATCAAAATAATTTTTACCAAAATAACTTTTATGAGCGAGTAAATTCTAAGATTAAAAAGCTAGAAATTAAAGCCAAATTAAAGCCAGAATTCTGGAAGAATCAATGGGAATATGAATCGGATTTTCAAATAGGCAACATAACGCAAACAATAAATAATTATCAAAAGTTTTATCAAAATATTGATCAGATTTTCTACTCTCAAATACCTAAAATTCAGCCAATAAACCATAATTGGCAAGAATTAAATAATAGATTAATTCATGTGCCAAATGCAGTGCAAATCAATATCAGCCTTTGGAAGAAAGGCTTTAATATGCTGGCTAACAAAAATTTCGCCTTCTTTTTACAAAATTCACTAATTAAAAATTCAATTAATAATTTAATATTTTTTGTTCCAAACCAAGAAAGTTTAGATCGTTTGTTTTTAAAAGAAGATTATGGCTTGCAAGAAAAATTAATGTCTCCGCATGATATTTCAGGCGGAAATAAAGGCAGTATCGCTTGTTATCTTGAAAAAAATAAAAAAGATTTACCGAATAATCTTGATATTAATTTTGATAATTTAGATTATAAAGTTTTAGATCATCAATATGATTGGCAAAAAAACTCTAGAATAGAGTTTAGATTAGCCTCTGCGGGTTCAGAATACTCCGTTCAACTACATATTTTTTTTGTGATGTTGGTAATTTTAGAATCTTTAATTTTATATGATGAAGATAAAAAATATAGAGCATTGAAAACCACTTACAGCATTCCAAGAAAATTTTATGATTGCAACCTAGATAATGTAGTAAGTAGATATAAAAGAGGGCTATTTTTTGATAAAAAAACTAAACTATTTTTAAAAAAAGGAAAAGAGCGGAGTTTCTTGCAATTAATTAAAATAATAAGTCAAGTAAAAAATGAAATTGAAGATTTAATAAAATGCATAAAAAGTTAAATCTTCCAGAGAAAATATGCCCCATTTGCAACTTAAGATTTGTTTGGCGAAAAAAATGGTTAAAAAATTGGGACAAAGTTAAATATTGCTCTAAGAAATGTGCAAAAAATTCAAAATAAGGCAAGATATAACGATTAAGCTAATTTTAAGTCTTAAATTAAAAAACCATTTTTCAATTATTGAGCTTTTATAAGAAGCTAAATCGATAATTAAGTTGGATATGAATCCTGTAATCATAACCATTAAGGCTAATTTAAAATTTATTAATAAACATAGCCAAGAGATAATTGCCATAATATTACTTGCTATCAAAAGCCTATTGTTAATTTTATTTTGTAAAATTGCATAAGAGAAATGCATTCCTGAAATAAAAGTTAAAATAATTGCTCCATAAGATATAAGAATTAGAGAGGTGTCAATTGTAAAAAATTGGTTTAAACTATAAAATTTAAAACAGGTTAAGAATATAAATGGCAAGCTTCCAGAGTATGTTAAAATTTTTACTAATTGTTCTTTTTTCATATCTTGCTTAAGAGTTAAATTAATTATATTATTAAATTTATTTAAAAACTAAATATTGTCAATTATGATAAATTAATCTATGAAT
>JAJTDS010000076.1 GCA_021298605.1 Rickettsiales bacterium | reverse complement strand
TAAGGGTTGTATTTTGCAATATTAGGAATATATAGCTCGTCTATATCTTTTTCTTTGACTGCGTCAGATGCTCTATCCTCGAATTTAGGAGCTGGTATTCTTGCATCTAATATCATTCTAACATCTTCAAAATAATAAGTCTTTGTTGATTTCTCAAGAATAGCCCAGCCAGTGGTATATCCTTCCCCACAGTCTTTCGAAAGTGTTTTTTTCATAAAGTCTTGAATGCTAACAACTTTATTGTTGTATTTAGTGTATCTATATCTGATTTTCAAATCTTCATCATAACTTTTATTGAAGAAATTATTTAATAAAGATAAAATACAGACAATACAGCAATATAGACCAATGTTGATACTAGTTGACTTTAAAAACTGTTTCATTGATTAATTTTATAAATATTAGAAATGTAACTAAATGTTGAAAGCTCCGCAGGGCTAGGTAAAGTGTCTTTTATATTAAGACCAATGCCAATTTGATTAAGTGCCGTGTGAACCGCTCCAGAGCAATAATTGTCTTTATTTTTATCTTTTATTTTAAAAATCTTTTCAAAAAATGGAACAGATGCAATTGCACTTGCAACATTATATTTTTCTTTTTTGTCAAAATAATCAGCAATAATTAAGTTTTGGCTTTTATTTAATTTATGTTTATTTTCTAGCAAGTAAAAAACAATTTTATTGCTGAATAAATGAGTTATTTTTTTTGCATCTTTTAAAATAAAATATATCTTGGTTATTTCATCATACTTAATAATAATTTTGCTGTTAGTTCTACGATAAAGCTATCAGCAATATCATTAATATTAATAGTTTGTATATCAAGAAATTTAATTTGCAACTCTAAAATATCTTGGATATCAACTAGTTTATCTATTTTCATTTTAAGAATTGCTTTTGTCTCATTATTTTTAATCGAAATATCGTCTAAAAGCACATCAACAAGCTTATAAAAATCAACAGGCAATAATGCCTTATATTGCTTGCCATCAATTGCAGGCACTCTCATAATCATTAATCTATCTTTTCTGCTGTTGGCTTTGGTGGTTCTCACAATTGCAGTTTCATTATAGAATTTGCCAGCAAGAGGAGTGTAAAAAGTAATCCCATTGACTATTTTAGCAATTTGTGATTTTTCGTAATTAATATCAACATCTGCTAATTTTTTGTCTTTAAAAAAGTTGAGTGTTTTTTGACTTACAAAAATATATTTAATTTTTTTTTCGTTTATCCACTCGACTTTGTCGCCTTCATTTTGAATAATTCCATACGAATAATTAGAAGTGTCAACATCTTCAAATTGACTAACTCTAATCACAGATAAATCATTATAACTAACATAGAAACCTTCTTGCTTTTTGTCTTTTACAACCCACTTATTTGTTTCAAATTTTGCAAATTGATTATAATTCAGATTAAAAGGTGGGACAATCTCTGTCCAGTAAGGCTCTTGACCTTCATTTTGTCTTTCTAAAAGATTAAAATTTATTGGATCGTAATAAAATTTCATAGTTATTTATTTTTATCGTTTTCGCCAAAACCTATTACATATCTCGGAGTTGGATATGAAGTATTGGACACTAATATTGAATTACCTAATGCACCGTTATTATTGAAACCCCAGCTCATCATTGCTCCATCCTCGAACACAACAAGAATACCTCTGTCGCTATTTTCGGACCATCCAATCATAACAAAATCAACAACTCTCTTAGGTAGATTGACCTTATTAAAAGTTATTCTGTTGGTTCTAGTTCCATCAGCACAATAACCGCCATTATTATATCCTGATATATATATATATCCATCGCCGTCAAGGATTATGCAATTTGTTAGGCCAGATTCAGGAAATCCTATTATTTTTGCTTTGCAAATAATGCCCTTCAGGTCGTACATCTTTCCTTGAAAAGGTAGCACTTGCTGAATTGCATTCAGAGTAAAGTTATCAACAAAATCATTTGAATTGCCATTATTGAAAATGCCATATTCGTTATAACCTGCAAAAAATACTCTATTCGGATCTATCCCAGCATTCCCTGTTATTATTATTGAATTGCAATTAGCGAACGGACAACCTCCTGATATTTTTGCAACATTTGTTTTATTGGTCGATTCTCTTGTGAAGACTCTATAGCTAGTAGTTCCAGTAATTCCTAGATTGCCTGATCCATTATAGCCTGATGCCCAAGTTGAGCCATCGCTTCGTATAACTCTAATATGCCCTCTAAATTGGGCAAGATTAGCTTCAACATAAGTTCCATCCGCATAAATATCAACACAATCAGTAAATCCAGCTACGGCAGTCGGTACACCAACAGGAGTATCAGGAGTTGCAACATTATTCCCAAGTGGGTTTCCATTTGCACTTGGATTACCGTTCCAGCCCCAAGTATATAATTGACCTGTTATGTCAATACAACCGCAAAATATCGCATAATTGCCACTGACCGCGAATTTAACAATAAACTTATCTTGCAATGCTGTTATTAGTGTTGGAGTATATCGATTAACACCATCTCCGTGTCCTAGATTTTGCCACAAATCATTTTGAGCTCCCCAGCTATATAATTTTCCAGTTTTTGATATGGCATAAAAGGCCATCACAACAGAAGCTTGATTGTAATTATAAGTGTTTGCACTCATATATATGCTATCAATCAACTCGTTATTAGGGAATATAATTCTTCGCGGACTTCTAACAGCTCCATTAATTCCTGCAAAGTTTTTCCCCCATTGGAATACTACACCTTCTTCAGTCAAAGCAATACCATATTCAAGGGCGACTTGAATATCTTTCCATTTTGTTATGGTTCCAGAATAAAAACTAACTCCATCTGCATCAAATAAAGTTAGCGGAGCTGGGCTATAATTGTCATTGTAGGGACCAAAAGCACTATCCGTAACAGATTCGTGTCCTCTGCCAAGAGCCATTAAATTTTTTCCATATCCAAAAACAATACCTCTACCGTAATTTTGCTTTAATTTTCCTAGAACAGGAATAACATATTCAGGACCTGAAATTAATCTCCAATCAGTCCCGTCGCATTCAAAAATAGCAGTATCATTTGCCAACAGAAAATAATCTGTTCTATTTGAGTTTATAATTTGTAATCTACCAACAGATGCACTAGAACAGGTAATTTTCATTGTTTTACCTGCATTATTTAAGGTTGCTGGAAGTGTTGCTGTTGCATAGCCGTCGCAAGTAAAGATAGAAAATTGATGCACTGCAACATCTAATATTTGATTCGCTGATGCAACAGGAGAAAAACTTGCAACTGTATCATTGCCAATTGCACCAACAAGGGCGGTTCCATTTGCCCTTGTGTAGCTTACACATCTCACAATTATAAAATACATCGCCTTTCGCTATTGTCATTCCTGCAATAACAGGATTGTCAAAATTGACAATATAATAACCAAAACTAGTTGAGCTAGTTTGAGCTAGAATAACATTTAAAGTCGCTTGGTCTGGAATTAAACTATTGATTGGAATATTGAAGCCGTCAATTATAGTTCCAGCATTTGACAAAATAGCAGGAGTGCAATTATAATAAACAACAACCCAGCCAGCACCGATATTAAGAGGAACAATACCGCCAGTTATATCTTGAATTACAAGAGTTCCACCAGTTCCACTTAATGTAATTGATGCAGGTGAGGAAGTAGAATTGCCAATAAATTTATAGCCACCATTGTTAAAAGTAATATTAGCACCACCTAAATCAACCCCATTAAAATAACAAGTTCCACCAGAGCTATCATTAATAGTCGCAGAAATTTTACCATCAAAAAACTGCATTGAAGTATTGCCAGCAATTAGATTAATAGTTCCAATTAATTTAGCTCCATTATCTAAGATTGTTTTAATTGAAGATTTTAAAGAATTAAAAGTAAATGTTCCCACATTATATTCAGCACCGCCCAAATCTGGTTGACTCTTGCCTAAAATTAGTTGTAAAAGCTTTTAAATTTAAAGCCGTTTGTGTGGCAGTAGAAATAGGCTTATTTAAGTCGCTTGTATTGTCAACATTGCCTAAGCCAATATCAGTTTTAGTTGTGCTGTGAGGATTGCCAGTTGATTGTGAGTGATCGTAAGCTATTTTACCTAAATCGCCTCTGTAAGCAGTGGATGAAGTCTCGCCAAGAGCAAGAGAAGAAGAAATCTCAATATATTGAGAACCGCTCCACCTGTAAGTCTTATTAGTATCTTTTGCAATATATATTTTGCCAGCTTCACCAGTTGCAGGGAAGCTTGCAAGATTATCATATTCTAGAACATCATCAACATATGCAGGTAATTGAGCAGAAGGAACTTTCCCATCGCTTCCAAGAGAAGCAATACCACTGGGTTGACCTATGGTGCTTGTAATATCTGTTAAATCTTTGATTCTCGCTAAATGATTAGGAAGCGAGGGTATTGAGCTAATAGTAATGTTATTGATAAATGTTTTATTGCCTCCAATAGTTTCATCGCCAGTAGTTCCAACCTTAGCATTGAATTGACTTGCTAATTTACTATTTACATAATTATAAGTATTTAATGCAGTTGCTTTTTTTGCATTTATTTCACTAGTTGCAACTTTGCTAAATTTGTCATTAAGAGTATCACTTAAATTAGTAATTGTGCTAATAGATTGCGAACCAGTATGATTTACTCTTGATAATAAATAGGCATCTGTTGAGTTGGCAGTAGCTCCAGCTTGAATACCAGCTAGTTTTGTTTGCTCGGCAGTAGTGTAATCATTGGTTGATAAGCCTTTGCCAGTTATTTTATCAACTTTTAAATCAAGATTATCTTTAACTAATTTCTCGGTTGGATATTTAATATCGGCAGGAATAGCAGAAAAGGTAGTTGTTTTATTTGCGACATTTTCTTTTAAATCTAAATTATCTTTAACCAATTTTTCGGTTGGATATTTAACATTTGTAGGAGTTGCAGAGAATGTAGTTGTTTTATTTACAACATTTTCTTTTAAGTCAAGATTGTTTTGTAAATTCTCAATTTGTGTCAATTGACTTTGTGTCAAGTGAAATCTCTCATTAGTTGAGCCACCTTGCAAGCCAGCAAGATTATTGTGAGACACAATAAGCGGAGTATGAATATGAGAAGCATAATCAGTTCCACTATGTAGTAAAGTTATTGTAGTGTTTTGACTTCTACCAGTTTTTCCATAAATTTTAACAACTATTTTATCGGTTGTATCACAAGCAAAATCTTGTTGTGTTTTTTCAACATTAACAACATTTAGTTCAGGGCTAACTTGTGAAATTTGCAAAAAATCAGTAGTTTCACAAGTGAATAATAAAGTTTCAGTTCCTGCAAGATTTCTTTTATGAACATCAATTTCAAATCTTGAGCTGTTCAGATGAGACACATACCCATAAAGATTGAATAGCCAGTTGCCACCATTGATGACAGTAGCTCCAACATCATAACTAGAAATATAACTGCCAATTAATCTATTGGCTTTTATCGTAGTAGAATTAATGGTTATTGACTCAACATCAAGAGCAGAAGGATCAGGTGAAAAACTTAATAATTCATAATTAATAATTGCAGAAGGTTGGCTGGTCAGATAATAAACACTACCATTGCTTGCACCTACTGGTCTTGTGTTTAACAAATTTGTTAAATTATCGATCTGTCCTTGGGCTTTATTGTTGATGATATCTTGTGTATCATTATTAGCAAAAATAATATTGGATGGAGTGATTGTAGCTTGTTTTATTTTGCTTGATGCAATATCGGCATTAGAAGCTATTTTAGCATTGCTAATTGAGTTATCTTTAATATCAGCTGTTATTTTTTCAGCATTAAAAGTGTTATCGTAACTGAAATCAATAGTTGTGGTGTCTGTAAGTAAAGCACCTACATTGTCTTTCGTCTCTTTTTTATTATATACATCAAGGTTAATTCTCGCTGTTGTTTTATTAGCTAAATCATTTAAGTTATTGGTAGAGCGAAGAGCATCAGGTGCAACATTACTTCCAGTGTTATTCCAAGCATTATTATAATAGGCAAAAAATGTTCCAGTCTCAATAACTAATGCATAATCTCCATTAGTCGCTGTCGGATAAGCTGTCTGCAAAGACAATATTGTTTGAAAAACACCTTTATTTTTATCTTCACCAGATATTATTCCCCATCTTTTAGTATTCTCGAAAAAGTAAATAATAGTTCCTTTCGATGATGAGCTAACATCATCAATTGTCCCATTAAAATCACTTTGCAAAACAAAACAGCCGGGAGCTACATAAACACCAGCTTGTATTTTAGTTGGATCAAGTGAAGGGTTCCAAGAGCTTAAACCAGATGATTGTTTTAGTGCATCATATAACTCTCTTTTTGTAATAAATCCAGTTTCGAAATACTTCATATTTATATTTTATTTATAATTATACCAATATTAGTTGTTTTTGTAAAATCATCAACAGCAATATTATTACCATCTGCATCAGCTATTGATATTTCAACATATTTACAAAATTTAAAATTTAAATTCTGTTCGTTTAGATCAGGCAAGCTATTAATAGTAGTGTCGCTATAATAATCAGGAGCTCCATTATATAGCTCTTTACTTCCAATCCCTAGTTCTTTTAATCTGAATCTATAATTAAGATCCCATACTCTTAAGCTAGCATAATCAATTTTATTCAATAATTCAAAATTATAGCAACCGCTTTCAAGTAAGATTTTATCATTATTAACTTGCACTAGT
>JAJTDS010000042.1 GCA_021298605.1 Rickettsiales bacterium | reverse complement strand
AACATAAACAGACAAAGATAATAAGATTCTTCATCTCAAAGCAGAAATATGACTAAAATTACTAAAAATATATCTTAAAAAATTTAGCAATTTAAATTTGCGACAGTCTTATAAAAAGACATCTCCTGTTTTCGAGATTGATTTAAAAGAAATTGAGCAAATAAATCAACAAGATAATAAAGAGCAACAATAATTGCCTAGTCTTTTGATTGAATTGAATGGAGTTCAGCAATTAGGGGAATCTGATAACTTTAAAATTGAGCTAAAAAAATAGAAGAATTATGTGCCACAATCTCAAATTGAATTAAACAAAATAGAGTGACTAGAACGGCAAGAAAGCTTAAATAAAGAAGAGCAATCTATATTTAGTAGATTTTTTTAAGTTAATAATTGCTATAATTTAAACTGAATTATAAAAAATAAAATAAAAATTGACAATCAAGAAAGAGCATCTAAATTTTATGCTTATTTTAAAAGTTGGCTGTTGAAATTCTGCCTTTTTCTTATTATTTGTTGTTATTTATTTTTTGGCTCTTGTGGGTATCTGTATTTACTACATCTTTCAAAAAATAAACAGCCTAAAATTATTTGAAAAATTTGGTTTTTAATAGTTTCTAAAGCGATTCAAGCTAGTGCCTAGTGTTTGTTAAATTGCCGTGGTTTTATCAATCTTTAAGAGATTTCAGTTTAAATTTTATAAATATCTTTTTACAAAAATTTGTATAGAGATATCTGTTATTGATTAAGTTAAGTTATTTATTTAAGTTCTAATTTTGGAGGAAAATGTTTTCAAAGTTTTTTTCTTTTTCATCAAAAGATATAGCAATTGATCTTGGAACCGCAAATACATTAGTATATGTTAAAGGTCAGGGAGTGGTTTTAAATGAGCCTTCTGTTGTTGCTGTTCTCAATGAAAATGGCAAAATGATACCTTGTGCATTTGGCGGAACCGCTAAAATGATGCTAGGCAGAACTCCTGCTAAAATTGATGCAATACGACCTTTAAAAGACGGAGTAATAGCAGATTTTAAAGTTGCTGCCGAAATGATAAAACATTTTATTCGTGAGGTTAATCAAGTTAAGAGTTGGTTGGGGCCTTTAGTAATAATCTGTGTTCCATCTGGTTCTACTCCTGTTGAAAGAAGAGCAATTCAAGATGCTGCCGAAGGAGCAGGTGCAAATGAAGTTTACTTAATTGAAGAGCCAATGGCCGCCGCGATAGGTGCAAACCTGCCTGTAACCGAGCCAACTGGTTCAATGATTGTTGATATTGGTGGTGGAACCACCGAAGTAGGCATATTATCTCTTGGAGGAATTGTCTATTCAAGGTCAGTTAGAGTTGGTGGCGATAAAATGGATGATGCAATAATTTCCTATATCCGCAGATATCATAATTTATTAATTGGTGAATCTACTGCTGAAAGAATCAAAAAAAATATTGGTGCCGCCTGTCCGCCAGAAGATGGAGACGGCTCCGTTATTGAAGTAAAAGGTCGCGATTTATCAAACGGTATTCCAAAAGAAATGATCCTTACTGAAAGACAAATCTCTGAAAGTTTAATGGAACCAGTTGAGCAAATTGTCGATGCGATTAAAGTTGCTCTTGAATGTACTCCTCCGGAGCTTTCTTCCGATATAGTTGAAAAGGGTATAGTTCTTAGCGGTGGTGGAGCATTGCTTAAAAACCTTGATTATGTCATTAAACAGGCAACTGGCTTGCCAGTATTTGTTGCCGAAAACCCTTTATTATCAGTGGTTAATGGCTGTGGCAAGGTTCTTGAAAACACCAAAATGTTCAGAGCCACCTTATTCCGCCAAGATTAATAATTATCTAAAATTTAAACTTGTAATTAATGATAATATTTTTTATTTTTAATTAAAGCATTGTAAATCATTATTATATTAGACCCAATTATTTATTAACTATATTTAGTTAAATTTAACCAAAACTATTTTATGAAAAATTATAACATTACTAAATTTTACAAATCACTTCATTCTGCCGTCTCTAAAAATATTTCCAATTATAATGCTGTCAATGATATTAAGCATAATAACATTGAATACAGTCAAGAATCTATAATCATATAAGAAACCATTGTTAATTAAATGTAAAATTATTCTTAACCATGAAATTTAATTTTATAGATCCAAAATCAAAAGAAGTATCTTTAAAAATCAATAAAATTAATTATAAAAAAGATAATAAGCCAACAATTGGTATAGTTGGAATGAGTTGTAGTAATAAGTTAAGTTTTGCTAGAATTTTAATTAACAAAGGTTCTGAATTTGGATTCTTAGAGGATCAGGATCACCCAGAGCATATGATGATTAATTTGTTTATGGGTGGTGTTGATGAAAAAACTTTTGTAATGAATCAAGTGAAAATATTAGTTGATTCTGGTTGCAATATTTTAGCCTTTCCTGAAGGTGGTTTAAGTTTTAGTATGGTGGATGATATATTAAATAATGTTAAACAACTATCTTTAGTTTTAAATAAAGACGATCTTGAGTCGATTGATGATTTTGCTCTTAAAGTTTTGAAGTCATCAAAAATTGCCCCCAACTATCTTCGTCCAAATATTTATAATTGCAACGATCATGATGAAATGATAGATAATTTAACGGAAGATTATAATAGAAGGTTGTTGAGATTTAAAGAAAGCTCTAAAAGTTTTGAAAAATTATTCATTCTGGAGAAAATTGCAAAATCAAATGTAATTGGAGTTTTAGGGGGTGCGGGACCTCTAGCTAGTGTTGATTTTTGTGAGTTATTAAATAATTTTGGTATTGAATATATTTTAATTAATAATAATTCTGCGCCTTACAAGGCTAAATATGCAGAATCAATTGGTCAGAGTTTTTTGTATCATTATTATGTCACAAAATCAATATTTAAGATATTGGGATGTAGCGATTATGTTATGCCGTGCAATACAGCGCATATTTTTACCGATATTTTGCAACAAGACAACAATAATATTTCTTTGATTAGTATAGTGGAGGCAACTAAAAATTATCTTAATAAAAGTGGTGCGGTTGGTCAAAAAATAATATTACTTGGTACTGATTCAACCGCAGGAATTGATTTATCTGGTAATTCTTATAATGGTCTATATGATAAAGCATTGGAAAATTTTGAAATTATAAAACCAAATAGAGTTCAGCAAGATATGGTTATGGACTCAATATATAATGTAAAGCAAGGTAATTCTAAAGATGCGAAAGAAAAAATAATTAAAGTTATCAATCAAATAAGAGATAGTTATCTTGACCAAAAAATACCTGTCATATTAGGATGCACTGAGTTACCAGTACTTTTTAATGGCAATGAATTGATTTCTTTAAATGCAATTAGCACTACATTAGCATTGGCAGAAGAAGTTCATAAATATTATAAGGAATTTACAAATTTTGATTGCAAAAATATTGATCCTATGTCGGATTGCTCGATAAATGATTTAGGTACTATATTTTTAACTTATTATGATGTAAGCATGGTATTTGATAACAAATCATCTGCTATTAAGTTATATTTTTCGACAAAGCATCAATGTGATAATAATTCTAGTAAAATATCAAAAATTATTGCTTCTAAAAATTTTACTTCTGAGTTGCAAGAATATATTAAAAATACATTTCCTCACGATTATTATAAATTGTTTTTTAATAGTCATTTAGAATATATTTCAATATATTCTAGGGTTTTAGATAACAAAACTATCGGAAATATATATCAAGATCTTAAAAAATTGGGAATTGAAGAAAATAATGATATTATTAATAAAAAGATAAAAATGAATCAAGAAAAAATTTGAGATTCAATTAATTTCGTATAATATTTGGGTATTAATAGAAATCTTTTTAAGAAACTTTCTAAGCTCAATGAAACCAAAACACATTAATGAAAGTAGATTTTCAATCAAGGGAAATTTTTCTTTTTTTACCAAGATAACATTATTTTCAACCCTATTTTTAGGATTTGTTTATTGCTTTTCTTCAGCTGATAAGGAAAAGTCAAAAGAAATACATGATATTCAGGTTGCAAGAAATATTATTTATCAAGAGTTGTTGCATCATATAAACTATGCTAAACATCAATTAATATATGTCTCTAATCAAATATCAAAAGTTGGCAATAATCCTATAAAAATAAATCAAATTTTAGTTAATTATAAAAATTCTTCTAATAATTATGGATATTTTGATGTAGTTACAACTTGGAATATGTTCTCTTGGATAAATCAAGATGGAAAGCTAGAAGTGGATGGTTTCGAGGGTATTCTAAAAGAGCCAATTGATCTAAATAATCGAGATTATCTATCTTTAACTAAGAAAAATAAAATATCAGTATTTGGCAAGGTAATCAAAGGCTCAGTTTCTGATAGATCAATTATACCAATTGCAACTGGAATATTTGATGGAAATAATAAATATCTAAGCTCAATAGTTTTTGGAATAGATATAGAAAAATTGGTAGAAAAATTAGATTCGGCGGTAAAGCTATATAATATTGGCTTTGTGATGATTGATAAAAATAATAAAATTATAGCCCAGTCTCAAAATATCAATGAGGACAGTAAGAAATTATTACTATCCTGCAACAAAAAAGAAGAAAATTATTCAGTCAAGTTTATTAATAATTTTACTGCTACTGGTATTATTAAATTATCGTCAGTTGTTTCTAGTTCTGACAACTTAAGTATTTTTATAATAAATGATTACAAGGCATTTGAGTCAAGACTATTTAATTTAGTAATTAATAATCTAATAATTGTTATTTCATTTGTTTTTTTTATTATATTGGTTTTTTTTGCTATCTATAGAAAGATAGTAAAACCAACTTCTATATTGCTTGATTTTGCTAAAAATATTCTTGATGGTAAGAAAGATGATGTTGTTTCTGGTTATAATTTTGATTCGCAAGAATTCTTAAATTTATATAAAGCTCTTAATTCAATTAGTTTTTATATAAGTTATCAAAAGGTTTTACAATCTAAACTCGATAATATGAACAAAGTCCTTAAATCACTAATTCGTTCACTTTCTCACGATGTTAAAAATTATATTTACGGTGTTATTGGTTTGGTTGATGTTATTGGTAAAAATATTGATGATAAAAATTTAGTCAAAATTAATGATAAGAATCGTGCATTAGCAAGAATTATTGAGTCTCAATCAAAAGAAATGTTAGAATATTTACAAGATATTCTTGATAAAGATATTAGTAAGAATGGTATTAGTGCCAATATTGGTAAGACTAGGAAGATGACAAGTTTTGATATAAAAACAATGATAGAAACAATCTTAGTGGTGAATAAAAAATTTGCTGAAGATCATCAAACTTCATTTATTCTTAACTTTGCCAATAATATTCCTTTGTTGAAATTTAATAAAAATAGCTTTAGAGCAATAATTGACAATATTGTTAATAATGCTATAAAGTATAACAAAATATGTGCCAAAGTTTTTATTAATGCAATATATCTTGACTTTAAAAAAATTACTACTGATTCTAAAAGAAATCTTCCCAAAAAAATACTAACTAACTATAAAGAAATCAAAGATTTAAAAGGTTTGGTTTTGATTGAAATAATTGACGAAGGCATAGGAATGAATGCACAAGAAATAGATTTATTTTTGCAAGGCAGAGGAAAAGAAATAGATAAAACTCAACTAGGTAGAGAGATTGAAACTTTTGGTATTGGAATGAATATTGTTAAAGATGAAGTGGTAAGAAATAATGTAATTATTGAGGTTGAGTCAAAGTTAGGTGAGGGAAGTAAAATAAAATTATGGTTTGAGGTTAAAAATGATTATAATGAGGTTAGCAAAGAATTGGGTGATGAATATTCTAAAAAACAGCAACTAATTAAGAAAAGCTTAGATAATATTAAATTTAATCATTATAATATTATTAGTAACGGCGATAATATTCATCAAGATAATAAAGCAGATAAACAAAATATTATTAATGATGATACTATTAAAAATATTAGTGATGATGATAGAGCGATAATAATTGCCGAAGATCAGCCTGTTATTGCAATGCTGTTAGAGATGAATCTTAATAAAATATTAAAAAAGCCACATATCATTAAAGTTTCTGATGGATATGATGTCTTAAGAACGCTAGATAAAATTGCCTGTAAAATGATCTTTCTTGATAATGATATGCCTAATCTTAATGGTATGGAGACAGTAAAAATGATTCGCAATCAACAATTTAATAACAATATTAATAGTAAAAATATTTTAGTTATTGCAAATAGTGTTAATGATGACATAGATTCAATTGCAAGCTTTATAAATAGTGGTGCCAATAGATTTATTGATAAAACCCCTACGACTGAAGATTTAGCTAATTTACTAAAAGAATTTTCAGATGAAATTTTAGGAAAAAATAAATTTTAATTTCGTCTCTTGTAATTTTTTACTAAAATATTAAATATCTTGTCGTGAGGCGAAATGCTGTTAAAGCAATTTTTAATGCCCTAAAATCAATTAAATTAATAATATAAATTCTTATTTTATGAGTAAAGTCATTGGTATAGACCTTGGAACCACAAATTCTTGTGTTTCAATTATGGAATCTGGTTCTGTAAAAGTAATAGAAAATGCCGAAGGAGCAAGAACAACGCCTTCAATTGTTGCATTCTTAAATAATGGCGAAAAAGTAGTTGGAGCCCCTGCAAAAAGACAAGCGGTTACTAATCCTAAAAATACAATATTTGGTATTAAAAGATTAATCGGTAGAACTTTCAACGATCCGCTTACAAAAAAAGATCAAGATCTTGTTCCTTATGAAATTGTTTCTGCCTCTAATGGAGATGCTTGGGTTAATGTTAGGGAAGAAAAATTCTCTCCAAGTCAAATTTCTGCCTTTACCCTTATGAAAATGAAGGAAACCGCTGAAAGCTATCTCGGAGAAAAGGTTGAGAAGGCAGTTATTACTGTTCCTGCATATTTTAACGATTCTCAAAGGCAAGCCACAAAAGATGCTGGTAGAATTGCTGGGCTTGATGTTCTTAGAATAATTAACGAGCCAACTGCGGCCGCTCTAGCTTATGGTTTTGAAAAAAAAGGCGGTCAAACTATTGCGGTTTATGATCTTGGTGGTGGAACATTCGATGTTTCTGTCCTAGAAATTGGTGATGGTGTATTTGAAGTAAAATCTACCAATGGTGATACCTTCCTTGGCGGTGAAGATTTTGATATGAGAATATTAGAGCATCTAACTAGCGAGTTTAAAAAAGAAAATGGTATAGATTTATCAAAAGATCCTCTTGCCCTACAAAGGCTTAAAGAATCAGCCGAAAAAGCGAAAATAGAGCTTTCTTCAACCCTTGAAACTGAAATCAATCTACCTTACATTACTGCCGATGCTACTGGGCCTAAGCATCTTAATATCAAGCTTTCTCGTGCAAAATTGGAGCAATTAGTTGATGATTTAATTCAAAGAACTATTAAGCCTTGCGAAAATGCTCTACAAGATGCTGGTTTAAAAGCAGGAGATATTGATGAAATTATTCTTGTTGGTGGAATGACTAGAATGCCTAAAGTTATTGAAGTGGTAAAAAAGCTTTTCAATAAAGAGCCTAATCGTAGTGTTAACCCAGATGAAGTTGTGGCAATTGGTGCTGCTATTCAAGGTGCAGTATTGCAAGGCGATGTTAAAGATGTATTGCTTCTCGATGTTGCTTCATTATCTCTTGGAATAGAAACTGCTGGCGGAGTATTTACTCGTTTAATTGAAAGAAATACAACTATTCCGACTAATAAAAGTCAGGTATTCTCAACTGCGGTTGATAATCAAACTGCGGTTACAATTAAGGTTTATCAAGGAGAAAGAGATATTGCAGTTCACAATAAATTGCTTGGGGAATTTAACCTAGAAGGAATTGCTCCCGCTCCAAGAGGAATGCCTCAAATTGAAGTAATCTTTGATATTGATGCTAATGGAGTAGTAAAAGTTTCTGCAAAAGATAAATCTACTGGCAAAGAACAACAAATCAGAATCCAATCATCTGGAGGTTTAACTGAAGAGGAAATTCAAAAAATGGTTAAAGATGCTGAAATGAATGCTGGAGCCGATAAAGAGAAAAAAGAGTTTATTGAAGCAAAAAATAATGCCGATTCATTAATTTATGAAACAGAAAAAAGCCTTAAAGAGCATGGCGATAAAATTGATGAAGTAACTAAAAATGCCATTGAGGAACAAAAGAGAAAGCTAAAAGATCTCGTTGCTAATGAAAATTCTAAAGCTGAAGAAATCAAAACCGCTACTCAATCATTAATGGAAACATCAATGAAAATGGGCGAGGCGATCTACAAGGCTTCTCAAGTAAATAATACTAGTCCAAATGCTTCTGGTTTTGCCGAAGATACTTCATCTGAAAATAAGCAAGATGCAGCTAACAGTGAAAAAGTTGTTGATGCTGAATATGAAGAAGTTAAGAAAGAAGATAAAAAATAATCAATTAATTTCATTTTATAATTACTTTATTATTTTTGTTAAAAGTGGTGGCAAGTGGCTAAAGACTGTTACTAAACCAAATTCTTCAACACTAAATAACCCTCCCCTTGAGGGAGGGTAGAAGGCAAAGCCTTCGGGGATGGGTAATAATCTTTGCAACAACTCAAAGTAACAATTTTATTCGCTGTCTTTAAAAAATCAAACCAACTACAAGGTTTTAAATACCACTACTGAATTTCACTCTATTACTCGAAAAAGAGATTATTAAAGAACTTATCATAATGTCAGGAGGCAATCCAAAACTTGTGGAGGATAGGCTATGATAGTTGATTTTAAAGGGTTTAGGGAACTTTTCACAGGTGTGGGTTGAACCCCC
>JAJTDS010000041.1 GCA_021298605.1 Rickettsiales bacterium | reverse complement strand
TGCAATTACAAGCCTGCGATTTTTACTCTCCAGAGCTAGAAAATATTAAGCTAATAGATATTATAAAAGCCGTAAAAGAAGCTAAATTTGAAGTAGACCAAATGTTGGTTGAGGAAACTTGGATACATTTTTCTTGTAAGCTACAAAACAATAGAAATATGTTCGGAACTTATCTATATGATGCTAAGGTTAAGAAGAGAGTTTTTAAAAGTGTCTAATTGAGGCTTATTTCTAAACCTCAACTAGATTACCAACAAACTTAGGAGATTATGAAAACTCCACCAACAAATTACCTAAGTAAAATAAGAAGTCAAGAAGTTTATTAAGAATTTTATTGACAATTGTAAAATAATTTTTTAATATAATTGGCACAATTTAGCTATTCACTTAGTTAACTAAAATTTAAAGCAAATTTCCTTGCTTTAATTCACTTTCAATTCGCTTACAAGCTAAATCAAAATATTTATTATCAATTTCACAACCGATAAATCTTCTATTATTTTTAATGCAAGCAATAGCAGTTGTTCCACTGCCACTAAATCCATCAAAAATAAGATCATTTTCTTTACTAGAATTTCGTATTAATTTACAAATTATTGGCAACGGTTTAATTGTGGGATGATTCCAATCTTGCTTATCTTTTTGATTTATTGGATTTAAAAATAATGTTGATGCATCTTCGTAAGAATTTGGTTGACAATAGCTATTTTTACGAAAATATAAACAATATTCAGTATCACTCAAATATTTATTGCTAAAAAGAGGTGTAGCATTTGTTTTTACCCATTTTATAATATCAAAAGAAAAATCTTTTTTGCAAAAAAAATCAAAATATATAGGAATTTGAGTTTTGTTGCACCATATGTAAAAATTATTATTTCCTATTCTTAAAAACTCATTTAATATTGCCTCATAATCAAAACCACTTACTAAATTGCTATTTTTGATTTCTGTATTCATTGATTGAATACTTTTACTTAATTCGCTTTTACCACCAGCCTGAGTATTTAAAATTAAATAAGGCGGATCTGTCAATATCAAATCCACCTTCTCTTGCATATTTGCCATAAAATCAAGGCAATCGGTATTGTATAAAGTTATTCTACCGTTAAGAAATTCTTGCTTTATAATCATTATTTTGCTAAGTTGCCATAATCTGTATCTTGAGCGAATAAGGCAGTAAAATCAATTGCTGGTTTTTCTTGCAAAGTATTAACACTGATTTTTTTTTGTAAAGAAATAAAGACTTTTTGAGCCTCTTCATTGCTATCAAATTTCCAAATAACTTTATTATTATGACATATAGTTGCAGGATTATTTGATGGAGTATATCCAGCAGGATAACACCAAAGAGAACCATCAGGTTTATTTTCATACCAATATTTCTGTTTGTAATCATCAAGCCTCGCATGATTATGATTACAAAGATGATTATTAAAGTGAAATATAATTGCAAAATGATTTGATGGAGTATATTCAACAATATTAAATGATTGCACTGAGTTTAAGTCTATTACTGAGTTTTGATGTGTTATCCAGTTTTTCATAGTTTTTGTTTTTTAGCTTGTTAAGTTGCCTTTTTACAGAAGGCTAACTGTTTCAACCCTTGAAACTTACCAAAGCGATGATGGTAGGTTGACTTGCTCGTTCCAGAGGTCTTGGAGTTATTGCTTAAAACTAATATCTCTATTAGTCTTTCCAAAACTTAACCGCTTTATCATTGAAGCCCTTTCGAGCGATTTGACTAGCTTGCCCCCGCTACGCAGTAGCATCTAGTATTTCTGCACTCATCATAAACCCTGTGCCAAGTTTGTAGTAATGATATATTGATTATAATATTTGTCAAGAATTATTTACTTATTTTAAGTTGATTCTTAAGTCTTTTAATTGTTTTTAGTGCTATCTCTCTATTTCTCATTAATTTTAGCAATTCCGCTTCACATTCAATTATTAATGATTTTGACCTCCTCTCTAAAGAGCTTGAGTTCATTATTTTAGTTTGCGCGACATAATGAATAAGATATTCTTCTATTTTGTTAATTATCGGTTTCATTTTTTCTTTTTGATTTTTATTATTAAGTCTGTTATTTTAATGGCTCCAATAAATACAACTCCCACAAAGATTATATAAAAAGATAGTAGAAATAAAAAGAATCCTATTTTAAACATTATATATAAAAGTTATTTAACTCATCTTGAGTGGGGTATGTAAGATAAAGAGCCAAGCCAAAAAAAGAAACCAAAGAGGAAAAAAGAATCATAGTCCCTCTTGTGAATACCTCCCAGTTTGCAAAGTTAAAATCAGCACAAGTAAAGCTTACACAAAGATAAAGAAAGCTAAATGGAATTAAAAAAATTAAGCAAATTATAAGTAGTTTTTTAAGAGTTTTCATTTTCATTATCCTCAGTAGTTGCCATAAGTAAAATACAAGACCAAAGAATCCACCAAGCAACTAGAAAAAATCTTTCTAGTTTATTCCAGTTCATAAAGTTAAAATCAAGATTAACAAAGCCTATGCTAAGATAAAAAAAGATTAATACACTAAGAATAATTTTAATTGCTGTTTTGTTTGTCATTATATATAAAAGTTATACCCAAAGCCAACCGCATATCTTAAATTAAGAGGTTTTGACGGTGCTATTAGATTGATTGAGATAGTTTGATTGTAAAAGCGATAAGATAAGGCCGCTCCCCAAATTAAAGCCGTTTCATTATCTTTTTGAATTGTTATGCCTTTATATCTTATTTCTTGCTTCGTGTCAACATTGCCAATTAATAAATAAGGTGTTATTTTGTCAATTTGATAGCCAAGAGCAAGAGTGTCAATATTAGAAGTAGATTTAACTTGAAATTCTTCTTTGTCGCTAAGGATCATCCTAATTCTTGCATTATTGCCAATCCTATTTGTTGAAGTATTAATAACAAATTTATCAAAACTTGCAACATAGCTTAAATTTAGCATTAATTTGGGGCTTGTTATCTCCTCAAATTCATTCACATAATCTGTTTTAGATTTTGTATATAACAATCCAGTGCCAATGCCGATATTTCCGATATCAGCAAGAGCATTAGAGCAAGATAGAATCATTAATAAACTAAAAAGGTATTTCATCATTGAAATAATTGTTTTCTGGTGCATAGCCGTTCCCTTTTTCTGTTGAGTGTTTATCAACTTCTTTCCAAGTTTTTTTAATAATAATTTTGATGTAAGCATCTTCGCTGTTTGGCATTTTATCAAGAGTTAAATCAAAATCCATTTGAAAGGAAGATCCGTCATAATTCTTGAAAAAATTAACAGTGTTTAAATCGCTATTTTTAAAAAAAACAAAAGACATTGCTTTATTTACCCACTTGTCTTTTATTTTGTTAGAAATTTGTATTCTGCCTGTAAATACTTTATCATGCTCTTTTAGATGAAATTTATCTGTAAGTTTGTTATTTTCAAAAAGTTTTGCTATTTTGTAAGCCATTTTATTTGTTGTTAGTTGTTGTTAGTTGTTGTTTTAATAAAATCTTCAATAAGTCCTGTTATTGGTTTTTGTATAAAAGCTCCATCTGCATAAAGTAAAAGAATTGCCTCTTGATCAATCCCATATTCACTGGAAGAGACTAAAAAACTACCATTCACTAAATCATTGCCACCTTCTTTTAGAGCTTCAATATATTTTTCTATTTTTTCATAAAATTCTGTTGGATAGATTTTTTCGCAATCTCTAAATTGAAAATAACCGTCTTGATATTCCAAAGCATAGAGTCTATCGTAGTTCCTATCATCATTTTGTAATTTTTTAAGCAATGCCATTTCTGCATCGTTTAGCGGATTTTTAACTGTTAATCTACCGTAATATCTTACATTGTGTCCCATAATTTTAAGTTCTTAATTATTATTTAAATTTTATCCATTTGAGATCATTATCCAATCCTGCATAATAGCAAAGGCAACATCTAACGGTTTCATAGTCTGTACCTGTTGCTCTAACAATTCTATTTACCACTATTTTTTCGCCACTTGAAATTAATCTATTTATTTCTTTTTTAAATCTCTCAAAAGATGCACTTGAGTTAGTTTGAGGAAAAGTTTCGTGAGAATAATCTAATAATTCTCTACCTCTTACATAAGCTTTACATCTTCTTATGTAAGGTTTGCCTATTTTGTGTTTTGAAACTAAAAATTCAGTGGTGATTTTTTTCTCAAAATGGCTGTTGACAAAATCTTTGTAGATTTCTTTATCATTATTTATTTTGTTAATTTGTTTAATTGTCGGTAGCATTTTCTTTAAAAATATAGTTAATAATAGCGATTCCAAGGAATATTTCGTGAATTAAAAAAATGTTGTAATATATTGATAAGTCAAAATACAACGGGTTGATTTCATTATTGATGATTACTTGCAAGCCATATAGGATATAGATTATTGCGATATATAAAAGAGTGTATTTTTTCATAAGTTATTTATTGGTTGTTAATTGATTATACAGTCGCTACCAATTTTAGCAAAACCACAAACTACAGCATTGCCAGAAACTTCAGCATTGCCAGAAACTTCAGCATTGCCAGAAACTTCAGCATTGCCAGAAACTACAGCATTGCCAGAAACCTTAGCCTCGCTAGAAACTACAGCATTGCCACAAACTACAGCATAGCCAGAAACTTCAGCATAGCCGTAAATTCGAGCAAAGCCGCGAACTACAGCATTGTCATAAATTCGAGTCCCTTCAAAAGCCCAGCAACTATCTTCTTGACTTAAATTACTTTCATTTTCAATATAACCTCCTAAATCTCCAGCCTTGACATAGCCAAAGTTTTCTAAGGCTTCTATCTGATAAACCGTCTTATCTGCATATTTAATATAAGTTTTAGTAAGTTTGTATTTCATAATTTGTTGTTAGTTAATAGTTAGTTATAATTAGATTATAGTTATATATTAATTAATAGTAAAGAGATTATTTTAAAAATAATCCTTTAAAAAAAGCTCGCAAATAATCGCTTTCTATTAAATTTTTTACAATTGCATAAAATACTATTCCAAGCAAAAAGCCAGAAAGATTCGGAGGTGCTTTTTTAAATTTAATTTCAGCAATTATTAACCAACCACAATATAAAGTTGCAAACGGTTGAAGAAGAATAGTTATTACAACTAAATATTTCATAAGTTCGTGTTTCATAATTTTAAGATTTATAATAATTAATCATCGCCTGCATTTCTTGATTAGTTAAAACTAAATCGTGCCAACCTCGATCCCTTCCCAGCTCGTGGATTTTTTCAATTAGCTCCTGCATTTCTTTAAGAGTTGCATCTTTAAAAGAGGCTGGAACTCTATAACAAGTTTTTAAGCTCGCTATTAAATCCTGCAATTCGCTTAGTTTCATTTTTTCACCCTGCAATTCTTTATCTCTTTTTAATTTAAGGGCTTCGGCTAGAGCTTCGCCTTCATTTGCAAGCCTAGTGTAGCCAATATTATATTTGAGACTTTCCTTAGCATTTTCAAAATTAACTTTACAACCAAGAGTTTCAGTCATATAGACACCGTAAATTTCACAAAGCTTGTGAATACCCTTTAGTTGCAAATAAGTTTTAGATTGTTTTATTTCTCTAAACTCAACTTCAAAACTACCCTCACTAACTTTACTGTGAGCTATTGAATAAAGATTATTACAAAAATCAAATTCAGCTTTAATATCGCCTGTTTTTATAAAAGTTTTTATCATGATTTATTTCTTTTATATTTTTTTTTACTTGTAATGAGATTTACCACTACTGCTTTTTTGCATTTGACACATTCTAATCTTGCATTTATAATGCAAATATTAGTTTTTTTATATTCGTGATCACAAATACCAAATAACTTTTTTATTTTATTTATCATTTTATTTTTCTTCTAAATAATCGTTAAAAATATTGTAGCAATCAATAACTTGTAGTTAGTTTAATTAAATACCCTAAAACAATACCAAATCCAATTAAAATTAAATTTGATATATAATATCCGATCCTTTCTATCTTTTTATCGTCAATACTTATAAGCCAGTCTCTAATTTTTTTTCTCATTATTTATTCTCCTTTTTTGTTTATGTTAATATTGATATTGATTCTAATTGCATTCACAATTATACCTACGACTATTAGTGCAAGGCTAAAATTATCTAATAATTTCTCGGCATAACTACTAGAAAATATATTAAAACCAAAATAGGCGGTTTCAGCAATCCAAAGTGTAAAGCCTGCTACTATTAAAAAATGGCTAAATTTCATTATTTATTCTCCTAACTTGATTTAAATTATCCTCATTCTGTTTTAGCATTTTTAATAATTGTTCTACAGCTTCTAACTTCGTTTCGCAAGTTGTTGTGCTATTCAAACAAGCATCCGTGCTTATTTGTCTGTTATATGGTTTTTTTAAGTCTTCGTTAAACCAAAAACAGCCAAATTTTTGAACTTCAACTCTTTTAACACCCTGTAAATTTCCTTCCCAAGCAAAATCACCAGTTAAAAAAGGAACTCTATAACTTTTACTCATAAAATCCTCAGCCTCTTCTTTACTAGCAAAAGACTGAGATTCGCAGAAAGTGTTATTTTTTGATAAATATGAAATTGTTTTATCTGTTGATATGCATATTGATTCAACTGTAATTTTTTTAATTTTATCTTTTTCAATTGAATAAATATCTTGCCCAATTTGAAATTTAGTTTTGATATAATAACTCATTATTTACTCTCCTTTGTTAAAAATTCTTCTTCTAGTAAAAACCAATATTCTTGATAAGTCATTATTTACTCTCCCATTTAGTTTTAAACATTTCTTTAGCTTCCTTGTCATTTTCAAGATAGCCTAAGAAATCACTAATTTTGCTTTTAATTTCGTTTTCAATATCGATATGATTATGATAATCCTCAATCCAATAATCTTTACCATCGCTAATTAAATATTGAAACTTAGGCAATCCAGTGCAATAAAGATAAATTAAATGCTGTGCCGAGTCTAAAAACTTACCTAGTTCATAATTGCTAGTGTATTTTATATCGTAAATAGTGTCTCGCTTGATAACATCCATTTTGCCGTAAAGTAAAAACTCTTGATTGCCAATTTGTAATTCTTTTTTACAAGTTTGTTGCCAAAGTCCGCCTTTTACAATATTTCCAACATCTCTAATAACATAATCAATTGCAGATTCTGGTTCATTATGCTTAACAATCTGTTTAGGATAAATTATGTGCATTTCGTATTCATCACGAAAATCTAATTCAGATTCATCAATTACCTTGCCCATTCCCTTGAAAAATCCAGTTTCACAATAGAATTTTATATTATCTTCAAAATCAATTCCCCTTTGCATAGCCTCATTAGGCTCAAACCTTTCTCTTGATAAAGTTTTAAGAAAGTCAACCCTGCTATCCGCAGGGCTTTTAAATTCGTCTTGAATGTAGTATTGATAGCTATTAAGCAAGCTAGGAGTAATTAAATATTTAGTCATTTTTAACCTCTTCTTTTTTTACTTCCTCAACTTTTACTTCCTCTTTTTTATTAGAAACAAATTCCTTGCTTTTTTTATCAAATTCACAATCTAATTCTTTAGCTTTCTCATTTAAAAAAGCTCTTTCTATAGAGTGAGAAGTCCATAGCTGTTTATGTTGATTGTAAATTACAGAAAAATACAAATTTAATTCATCAACATTATTAATGTTATTGATTTTAGTTTTTAGCTCTTCAATTAATAAATCATAATTTTGATTAGCCTCTTCTTCTTTTCTGTTTTTCTCTTCCCAATTTGTCCAAATAACATTAGTCAAAAATTTATTTTCGATTGTATTTGTCGGAACTTCAATAATATCTTCTAACTCTTTCCATCTTTTAGCAAATGTAAAAGTGTCGTTTTTTTGAAAATCTAAAAATCTTTTAGTTTTTCCGTTATAATCGTTCCTTCTTAAAATTGCCACAAAGTCCATTTGAGATGGTAAAAAGTTTTTAATGAAAGTGCCTTCGCAACGAATTTTAAGGCTTTCAACATCATTTTTTAAAACTTCGTCTGTATGAGATACGAATAAAATTGATAATCCTTTGTTTTTAAGAATCGTCCAAACATTTTTAAATTCATTGCCGATTGCAGGATATAATTTTCTGCCGTCTTTAGCATTTTTTGGATCAGTTTTAATGATATAAGCTTTGATTTGATCGGCCATTTCACCGAGAGGATCAATTACAATTGTTTTAAATTGATTAATTTCTTTTGAATTTAAAAAATCAAGAAAGTTTTCATAATTTTTACATTGCATTGAAATTGTTTGCCATTGCTTCGAAACCCTAGAAAGTCCATTTTCAAAATCAATTAATACTGGGTTTGGGGCGGATAAAGCTAATGTTGTCTTTCCATTGTTGGTATCCCCTAAAATCAAACCTTTAATGGTTGCTGGAGATTTTAATTCACTTGGTTTTGTTAAAAATGTCATAGTTTTATTTTGTTGTTTGTTAATAGTTTATAATTAGTTATTAATTACATTATGATTATAGAGATATAGTTATTCAGTGTCAAGAAGTTTTTAATTATTTTTTCTTTTTTTTATGGTTCATAATTTCTATAAAAAGTATATTTTCATAGATTTTGCGAAACAATTTACTTTTAATAATATAGTCTTTTGTTCTAAATCCCTTGACATCCTCGGCAACATAGACTTTTTTTTCATTATCAAAATAATAAAAATCAGTAATATATTTTATTGACCTAACGGTTTCTAATTGGTGCGGTGGTGTTGTTGCTTTTGCCTTGAAAGTATCTTGCAAAACAAAAGTTTTTTGCTCTTCAAGTTCTTTAATAATTCCAGCTTTTAGTAATAATTGAAGCTCTCCAGCTCTTTTACTCTCTTTTTTACTGTCATATTTGCCAGTTTTTATATTTGAGAATTTAGAGCCTTTTTTTCTAAAAAACATTGTTTTATAAAAGTTTTTGTTTTTTAGCTTCTTCTATTAAATATTTTTTAGCTGTATCTAAATTTTGAAAATAACGCTGTTCCTTAATACTCCAGCCTGTGAATAGTCTATAAAATACTCCTCCCTCAAATGAAATTATTTCGCTTATTAAAAAT
>JAJTDS010000010.1 GCA_021298605.1 Rickettsiales bacterium | reverse complement strand
TACCAAAGATAACATTAGGTCCTGAATCATTTTGTTGAAAATGTAATTCTGGATTATTTTTATTATTTTGCCCTTGATTTTGCCCTTGATTTTGCTTAATGAATGCTGCCGCTTGCTTTGCAGTTAAAATTTGTTGATTATTGTTGCTGTTCATTTTATTCAAAAAAATAAATTAATAAATATTTTCATCTTAACTATAAATTTCATTTTTAATTAGTCAATATTGGCAAATATTTGATTTTTAAATTAATGATTTAAAAACTTCTATTGCCTGATTGATGCCTTTTTCATTATCTCCTCCACCCATGGCAAAATTAGGCTTACCTCCACCATTTTTACCACCAATATATGTAATTAAAGCATTAATAAGATTAATTGCATTATATTTATTTTCTAAGTCGGCAGTAAAGACAATAATTGCAGTAACTTTATTTTCAAAAATAGAAAATAATAAAAATAAAGTTTTATTTTTAAATTGCTTTTTTTTCTTTAATTCATTAGCGATTTCTCGCAAATCTTTTGCTTCAGTATTTTCAAAGATATTAACCACCAATTTGAGATTGTTAATGTTTAAAGATTCTATATTATCAAGCCTTGAAAACAAAATTTGCCTTTTTAGATTATGAATTTCTTTGTCATAATTTTTAATATTGCGATTTAAATTATTAATTGTGTTTTCTAAATTAATTTGTTGATTTCGTAAATATTCAAGAGCAAAATTTGCAGTTTTTGCTTCTATTCTACGAATTCCAGAAGCAATACTTTTTTCTGAAATTATTTTAAATAAACCAATATCGCCACTCGCCTTGACATGAGTTCCTCCGCATAACTCAATTGAAGAACCTATATTAACAACCCTAACTTCTGAATCATATTTTTCACCAAACAATGCTTCGGCACCACTATTTCTTGCATCTTCTAATTTCATTAATTTTGTTTGAGCATCTTGATTGGCGATAATCTTTTTATTAACAATATCTTCGATAGTTGTAATTTCTGATTCGCTAAGCGATCGGTTAAAATTAAAATCAAAGGTAAAACTATCAACATCGACATTTGAACCTTTTTGTACTATTGAATTTCCCAAAACTTCTTTTAAAGTTTTGTGTAACAAATGGGTCGCAGAGTGATTTCTTGCTCTACTTTTACGATTTTCAACATTAATTATGGTGCTTATTTTTTGACCTTTTGTTAAAAATATATTATCTGAATTCTTTAATTTTAACGAATCTAAATCAATAAAATGCAATAAAATATCGTTGATTTTTTTTGTTTCACTAACTAAAAATTGATTATTTTGATTATCAATTAGAAAACCATCATCTCCTTTCTGACCACCAGAAGTGCCATAAAAAGGAGTTGTATCAAGAACTATGGCAATATTTTTAAATTCAAAATCAACATATTTAGTAGAATCAACAAACTTGTTATCTATCAATATTGCCAATATAGTTGCCTCTGATTCAAATTGTTGATATCCAATAAAATTAGTGGCTCCAAATTGTTGCTTAATCGCAAAAAATATTTTATCAAGAGATTCTTCACCGCTACCCACCCAATTATCTTTTGCTTTTTGCCTCTGGTTTTTCATTTCTATATTAAATTCTTCTATATCAACCTCTAAATTATAATCTTTTAAAATATCTTGTGTTAAATCAAGAGGGAAGCCAAATGTATCGTAAAGCCTAAATGCTAAAGCACCACTAAAATAATTAGATTTTTGATTTTTAATTTTTGATAATTCTTCATTCAATATTTTTAAGCCCCTATCAAGAGTGTCGCGGAATTTTTCTTCTTCATTTAATAAATTTTCAATAATATTTTCTCTTGCCTTTTTTAATTCAGGATAAATATCCTTGAATTCATGAATTAAATCATCAACCAGTTTATGCATTAGAGATTCTTTAGCTTCAAGTTTATGAATTTGCAACATCGCTCTTCTCATTATTCTTCTTAAAACATATCCTCTACCCTCATTACTTGGCAATATACCATCAGCAATCAAAAAACAAGAGGAACGAAGATGATCGGCAATAATTTTTAATTCTGATTTAATTTTCATAATTTATTAATATTTTTGATATTTAATCTCTAAACTAAAAGAATAATCCTGTAATAATATAATTTGCTAACAATATTATTATCGAAGAACAGACAACCGCATTAGTGGTTGCTATACCAACCCCTTCAGCACCGCCCTTGGAATTATAGCCAAAATAACAACTTATCACCGAAATTATCAAACCAAATACTCCAGCTTTTACTAATCCTAAAAAAACATCTATTTTTTCTAAAAACTTAAAACTATTAATGATATAATTTCCAGAAGAGAAACCTAAAACATAAACACTTACTAGATATCCACCCAAAACACCGATAATATCGGCTATCAAAACTAAAAGAGGCATTGCAATAACAGAAGACCAAACTCTTGGTACAACTAGATATTTGAAGGGATTTGTTGATAAAGTTTTTAAAGCATCAATCTGTTCAGTTACTTTCATTGTACCAATTTCTGCAGCAATAGATGCCCCCACTCTACCCGCAACCATTAATCCAGCCAAAACAGGACCTAATTCACGAGTAATTGAAAGAACGACAACAGTAGCAATCGTACTCTCTGCATTAAAGCGAGAAAAACCAGAATAACTTTGCAATGCCAATACTGCCCCTGAAAATATTGCTGTCAAACCTACCACAGGTAGAGAATAATAGCCTATTTGTAAAAATTTTTTTAAAATAATTTTTAAATAAAAAGGAGTGGTAAAGCAATGCTTAATACTATTACCAGCAAATATAGCAACTGAACCAATTTGACTAAGGTTAAATAAAGAGAATCTACCTAACATCTCAATTAATTTAATGATCATTTTTTAAATTTATTTAATATAATAAGTAAGCTGAAGCTTTTTAACTTTTAATTAAAAAGCTTCAGAGAAAACAAATTAAAGATTAACTTAAAATTTAAAAGTCTATAAGTCAATTCTAAATTTAATCTCTCGCAACTTGTTGAATAGTTAACTTTTTAGAATTGAAATTTATGTTGCTAATTTGATTATAAGGATCATCTTCATTAAATTTTTTAGTATTAAATTTGTGTCAATTTTTAATTTTTCAATCGAATAATTGTCGCTAAAATTTGTTAACTATTTTATTTAAAACCTCTTCATCTTCATTATTTTTTAAAATATAAGCTAGCTTTTTATTAATTAATGTAAAATCTTCAGGATGATTAAATTCTAGTTTAGCTTTTTTATTTTTTACATTTTCAAATGAAGAATTCATAATTTCTTTAATCTCTCTTAATTAATCTGTTTATACGAATCAGTTTTGCAATTGTTAGGAGATTCTTTAATATATTGTTTAATAAATTTTTTTAATAATTCTAAATTACTCTCAACTTTTAAAGATTCTTGTGGTAAGTTCAGAAAAAATTCTTTTATTTTAAGAAGGCTATCACCTTTTAGTATAAATAACTATTAAATAAGAATATATTTGCTTTTTCTAAAATATTTTCCAATTTTATTTCTTCGTTAGATTTTAATTTACTATCTAAAACAGCAATATAAATCTTTGATGATGAGTGTTAATTGGTTGATATTTTAATTAATTAATATTTCTGTATTTAGACATTTGATATAATCATATGCAATGATTTAGCAATAATATTTAAAAATTGATTGATTATAAATAATTTCTTGAATTTATATGGCGATTAATGGTGACCCCTACGGAATTCGAATCCGTATTGCCACCGTGAAAGGGTGGCGTCCTAACCGTTAGACGAAGGGGCCTTTGAGCTAAATATTATTTTTTGTATATAAAATATCACTTAAAAAAAGATTGCAACAATCTAATTAATCATTTTAATATTGCAAGAATTTTTTAACAAAAAATTAATTTTTAACAGAATCAATAAAATCAAGGCTTAGAAATAATAAATGATGATTAGTAAATATTTTTCTCCTAAAAAAAGAACCTATCCACAATCAGTTAAAGGAAAGTTTCGTAAATTAAAATGGATTCTAAATAGTATTTTTATGCTAATCTATTTTGCAACCCCATTAATTAGATTCAATCGCGGTGAAGAACTTCCCAATCAAGGAATTTTAATTGATATGACTGCTGGAAAAATCTATTATTTTATAATAGAAATATGGCCAAAAGAAACTTATTATCTAGCTTCTATACTTGTAATTAGTGCCTTAATGCTATTTTTTGTTACCTCTTTATTTGGAAGAATATGGTGCGGATATGCTTGTTTTCAAACGGTATGGACAGATATTTTTATTGCCATAGAAAGATTATTTCAAGGAGAAAGAAATGAAAGAATTATCCTTGATAGAAAAAAATCTCTAGAAAAATATTTTAAAAAATTTCTTACTCATCTAAGTTGGATTACCTTTTCACTAATAACTGGATTTGGATTTGTCAGTTATTTTAACGACATTTACTGGCTATTTGATAACTTATTTAAATTTCCAATAAATTATAATATTTGGGGCTGGATTCTTGGAATTGCTTCTGCAACCTATATAATGGCTGGATTTGCCAGAGAACATGTTTGTATTTATATGTGTCCTTATGCAAAATTCCAGTCAGCAATGTTTGATAAAGATACTCTAATAATAAGCTACGATAAAAATAGAGGCGAGCCTAGAGGAAAAGCAAATAAGGATGAAAATTTTAATCACCGTGGACATTGCATTGATTGTAAACAATGTGTAGTGGTTTGTCCGCAAGATATAGATATTAGAAATGGTCTGCAAATGGAGTGTATAGCTTGTGGACTTTGCATCGATGCCTGCGATAACATAATGGAAAAAATTGGCTTACCAAAAGGTCTTATTAGATATGACACGGAAAGAAATCTTGAAAATAAAAGCCTCAAAAATAGCTTTAAAATTTTTCGAGTCAGAACTTATTACTACTTAATTATTTTAATTACCGTAACTGGCATCACACTATTTTCATTAGTCAATAAAGCTAATTTGGAAATAGATATAATTAATGATAGAAACCCCATAGCAGTCAGATTAAGTAATGGATCGGTTAGAAATGGCTATCAATTAAAGTTTTTTAACAAAACACATCAAGATAAAAATTTTAGATTGACGATAACTTCACCAAATGTTGCGATAATAAAGGAATCGGATGGAGCGATGTATCGCCTAATTGATAAAAATAATATTGAATTTATTGCAAAAAAGAGTTTCCAAACATCATTTCATTTATTTGTCATTTTACCAGAAGATTTAATAAATGAATGTAAAGAAAAGTTTTTAAATTTAACATTTAAACTTGAAGAGATTGAAAATGGAGAAGTAAAGAATTTTGAAGCAATTTTTATGATTCAGTAAATATCAAACAAAGGTTAAATTAAAATTTAACCTTTTTATAAACTTCTTTTTTGTTCAGTTATTTCGTAACATTCAATGATATCTTTTTCTTTAATATCATCATAGCCATCTATTGAAAAACCACATTCAAAACCATTCTTAACCTCTTTTACATCATCTTTAAATCTCTTTAAAGTTTTTAATGAACCATCATGAACAACTATATTATCTCTTAATAATCTAATTCTGCCATTCTTTTTTATAATACCGTCAATTACTGAACCACCGGCTATTTTACCAGATCCAGATATTTTAAATATTTGGCGAATTTCTGCCTGACCAAGATATTGTTCATTTTTGGTTGGATTTAACATTCCAGAAAGAAGCATTTTAAGATCATCAACAACATTGTAAATTATTGAATAGTAACGAATATCTATTGATTTATTTTCTGCAAGCTCTTTAGCATCAATATTAGCTCTAACATTAAAACCAATAATAATAGCATTTGAAACTACTGCCAAATTAACATCGCTTTGAGTTATTCCGCCTGTAGCACCATGAATAACTTTAATTGCAACTTCTTCATTATTTAGTTTTAATATACTGCCTTGCAATGCCTCTACAGAGCCATGAACATCACCTTTTATTAATATATTGAGATATTTTAAACTTCCTTTACCAGATTCTTTAAATACATCAGCAAAACTTCTTGCTGAATTTTTCATTGATTTTTCTTCCTTGAGTTTACGGAGTCGATAGGAAGAAATTTCCCTAGCATCTTTTTCCTCATTAACCTCAACAAAATTATCACCAGCATTTGGAGCACTGTCTAAACCTAGCAATTCAACTGGCATAGAAGGTGTAGCGGTTTTTATATTTTTACCCTTATCATCAGTCATTTTTCTTACTCTACCAAAAGCAGTTCCAACAACCACTATATCTCCTACATCGAGAGTTCCTTTTTGAACCAAAACCGTCACAACAACACCTTTATTATTATCAACCCTAGATTCAACTACAACTCCACTTGACTTTCCTTTATAGCGACTTTTTAAATCAAGCATTTCTGCTTGCAATAATATTGCCTCCTCAAGCTTATCAAGATTAATTTTTTGCTTTGCAGAAACTTCTATAAATATTGAATCTCCGCCTAATTCTTCAGCAATTATGCCGTGGGAAAGTAGTTCATTTTTAACCCTACTAGGATCACAACCAGGTTTATCAATTTTATTAACTGCGACTATAACAGGAACATTAGCTGCTTTTGCATGATTTATAGCCTCGATTGTCTGTTCTTTAACACCATCATCAGCAGCAACTACCAATATTACTATATCGGTAACATTTGCTCCTCTAGACCTCATTTCAGTGAAGGCCTCGTGACCAGGTGTATCTAAGAAAGTTATAAATTTACCGCTATTAGTTTTAATTCTTGAAGCTCCAATATGTTGAGTTATGCCACCATGTTCACCTTGAACCACATTAGTTTCTCTTAAAGCATCAAGAAGAGAAGTTTTTCCGTGATCGACATGCCCCATTATTGTAACAACTGGGGCTCTAGATAATTTTTCAAATTCCATTTCATCTTCTTCTAAAACATTTTCAACATCGGCAAAAGCTACTCTTTTAGCAACATGACCAAATTCTGATATTATTATCTCTGCGGTATCGACATCAATTACTTGATTACTTGTTGCAACGGTTCCCATCGCAAATAGCTTTTTTACGACATCTCCAACTTTTTCAGCCATTCTTTCAGCAAGATCAGCGACGGTTATTAATTCTGGCAAACTAACTTCGCGAATAATTTTTTTATAATCTTTACTATCTTTTAACTCAACTTTTTTTTGCTTTTTTCTTCTGCGGGAAAAACCCTCTTCTTCATCTTGACCGCTACCAATAAAATATGTTAATCTTCTACTGTTGATTTTTTCTTCTTTGATATTTCTTTTTTTGCCTTTTGAATCTAAGTCTTCTAACTCGTTATAACTTACCTTAACCTTTGATTTTCTTTCTTTCTCAATTACACTTCTTTCATTTGTTATTTTTTGTTGCACTACCTTTTGTTGCTCTATTTTTTCTAACTCTAATCTCTTTTTTTCTTGAGTAAATTTTTCTTTTTCCTCCCTCTCTCTGTTGCTATTCTCAATGCTTTGCCTAATTTTATTTCTTACATCAAAATTATCGATAACAAAAACCTTCTTTTTAATCAAATTATGATTTTTATTTTCAATTTTTTCTTCTTGAATTTGCTTATCTTCAAAATTATCAACCGTTAATTTTAAATTAACCTCATCTTCAACAAAACTTGACTCTAAATTATTATTATCTTCGTTATCTTTTTGAGAAATTATTTCTGAAGCAATAATTTTATTACTCTCCAACACCTTATTTTCATTAATTTCAATATCTTTACTTTCAATATTATCTATATTATCTGCTAAGATATTTTCCTGAACTTTCTCTTTATTTAATTTAATAGATTCAGAATTCTTTTTATTTACTGCGATTTTTTCTAAAACATTCAACTTATCATTTATTTTTATTTCATCAATAAAAGAATCTTTAGAATTTTTTGATACAGCCCTAACCCTTGCCTCAAGCTCTATAACATCAAGATTTGACTGAGATTCATTAACTTTAGAAGAAGAATCTTTTTTTCTACCTTTTATTGTAACTTGAACGGCTGACCTATTAAATTTAACATCTTCAAAACCCTTAGATTTACCAACTAAAGATTTTGTATCGACATTAGCTGGCATTTTTAACTTCAAAGTTAATTTAGAACGACCAGAATCGCTATCGTTATTGTTTTGCATATTTATAATCTTATTTGTGGCAGAGCCATTAATTTATGTTCGATTTTATAAAAGATATAAAATGATAAGTTAAGAATTTTAAGAAATTTTTTGCAAATATTCTTCTGCTCTTTTCTTAATTTCCTTAGCTAAATCTTCATCAAAACCTTCAATTGATTGAATTTCAGTAATTTCTGCAGAAACAAGATCTTCAACCGATAAAAAGCCCTCTGATGCTAATAAATTAGCTATCATATCTTCAACATCAAGAGCCTCAATAAATAAAGAAGATGCTTGATTAAATTCAGCAGTTCTGCGAATAGATTCTTGATCATCGGTGATGACATCAATTTTATAGCCGATTAAACGAGATGCTAATTTTACATTTTGACCACCTCTTCCAATAGCAAGACTTAGCTGATCTTCTTTTACCACCACTTCAATTAATTTATTTTCTTCATCAACAATAACTTTACTTATTTTTGCTGGAGTAAGTGAATTTATTGCCATTTCTGCAATATTGGATGAATATTTTATAATGTCAATTTTTTCACCTTTTAGTTCTGAGCTTACAGATTGAACTCTACTACCTCTAATTCCGATAAATGAACCAATAGTATCAATATCTTCTCTTCTTGAATAAATTGCAATTTTAGCCCTTGAACCAGCATCTCTAGCAACTGATTTAACTTCTATATTTCCGTCATAAAGCTCTGGAACTTCTTGTTCAAATAGTTTTACTAAAAAATTAGGATGAGTTCTTGATAAAAATATTTGAGCCCCACTCTCTTCTCTCCTAACATCTTCAATATAAACCCTAACTCTATCGCCAACTTTGAAATTTTCTTTTGGTATTAGACCAGTTTCGTGAATTACAGCTTCGTAGCCCTCAACTTCCATAACAATATTTTTTAAACCAACTTTTTTAACAGAAGCACTTGCTATTTCGCCAATTTTATCTTTAAATTCATTATATTCTTTATTTTTTTCTGCATCTCTTACTTTTTTAATAATTTCATTTCTAGCAACTTGAGCAACAACACGATTTAGATCTATAGGAGGCAACTCTCTAGCGATAAAATCTCCAATTTCAGCTTCAGTCTCTTCTTGCTTTGCATCTTGCAAAGATATATGTGTTCTAGAATCAAAACCTTCAATTTCATCACTAGAAACAACCTCAAGATTATTAAATAACTTAATTGAGCCTGTTTTGCGATCAATTTTACAATCAATAATTAAATGATTGCCATATTTTTTTTTGGCAGCCAGTTTAATTCCTTCCTCCATTGCAAAAACAACTTCTTGTGGAGATATTCCCTTTTCGTGCGCTATATTTTCAGCAACTAATAGTATCTCTTTATTACCCATTACAGTAAGATTGCTTCCCATTTATTAAAATAAGTTTGATTATTGATAAAATCTAAAGTTAAAATAACTTTAATATATTTGCGACTTTTAAATTTAAGCCTTTAAATTTACTCGATTACACTAATTGCAAGTTTTAATTCTGCAACTAAAATTAAGTAAGAGAAAATAAAAACTGAAATTTAACTATAAAACTTTTTAAATCAAGCCCTGCTTTTTATTTTTATTAATTTCTGCTATTTTATTTAGTTATTTTGCGAGATTTTTTAAAAATATAATCACTTTTAGACTTAGAAAATATTAACTTTAATAAGTTTTTAGAAAAAAATAAAAAACCAAATAAAAGACCTACGGTAAAAAATAATATCATGATTATAAAAAGCTTAGTTTCAATTTCAAAAGGAAATGGCCAACTATTTATAATTACCGCTTGACGATTATTAACCATAAAAATTGTTAATAATGCTAAAAATAAAAATAATATTATCTTTTTTAGAAAACTAATAATTTTCAAAATAATTTTAATCATGACTAAAAATTGAATATTTGTGAAATAAAAATTATAATTTTGATTTTAGTCTACAATTTCGCAAGCAAAATATCGTTTAATTTTTGATTAAAAACCTCTTTTACCCCAAACCACATTTCAAAACCTACTAAAGCTTGATTTATTAACATACCTATCCCAGTTATTATTGGATTATTTTGAGATTGAGCCTGCAATAATAAATTAGTGAATAATGGCTTATAAACTATATCTGCAACGATTGAATCTTTTGGTAGATTTGATATATCAATTTTTAAATGATCTTGATTTACCATGCCTAAAGATGTTGTATTTACCAAAAAATTACAATCCCTTAGATTGAGTTGAAATTTCTGAAAATCAACATAATCAATCAAACAATTATTACTTGATGCAAGATTATAAAAATTATCAACCACTTTAATGGCCCTTTCCTCGTTGCGATTAGTGATCACTATTTTTTTTACTCCCTGCATAATGAAAGAGTAAATGATTGCTCTTGAAGCGCCCCCTGCCCCAATTATAAATATCGTTTTATCTTTTAAAGATAATTTAGGATAATGCCAAAAAACATTATCTATAAAACCTTTAGCATCAGAATTATCGCCATACAAGCTTCCGTCTTTATTAATTAAAACAGTATTAACTGCTTTTGTTAATTTTGCTACCTCGCTAACATTTTGGCACATTTTAAAAATTTCTTCTTTATGAGGTATTGTGGCATTAAAACCAGCAAAACCTTTATCTATTAATATTTTCACTTCTTTTTGTAAATTTTCTTTAGCAATTAAAATTGATTGATAAGAACCAGAAATATTATTTTTTTTTAAATAAAAATTATGAATAGTTGGAGATAAAGAATGAGATATTGGATCCCCTATTACTCCAGCCAAAATTGAGCTAGTTTGCATTTTTAATTATGAACAAGATTTTAGATGAACAAGAATTTATTAAGTGGTTAGTGGAGGCCGGGGTCGGAATCGAACCGACGAATGAAAGCTTTGCAGGCTCTTGCATTACCACTTTGCTACCCAGCCAATAATTTATGCCAAAATTTGTGGTTTTGATTAAATTTAAGAAAATATTAAAAAATATTTGCAAAAATAAAAATTTTCTTCAATTTAAAAAAACTATTATTTAAATAGCAAGCTTTTTTAATAAAATTATCATTATGAAACTTTATCAACATAAATTTATCAATCTCAAACAAAAAGACTTTAAAAATTTGGAATCTTTAAGCTTTAAGAATAATCACAATAAAAATTTAGATTTAAGCAAATCAATTGATCTTCATTATAAAATGATGAAAGACGAAATATTGAAAAATCAGATTGCAGAAATTTCAATAGTCAACGATGAGGAAAATTTTAATAACTCAATATCTCTATATAGAAAAGTCAAAGATTTTGAAAATATTATTGTTTTAGCAACTGGCGGTTCAAGTCTTGGTGGTAAAAGCTTTGCCTCACTAAATAATGAAAATAAATTAACTTTCATTGAATCGATTGATCCAGAAAAAATAAGTTATCAACTTAAAAATGTAAATTTTCAAAAAACCGCTTTTTTAGTAATCAGCAAATCTGGAGAAACAATTGAAACAATATGTCAAACTTTAATAATTATCAATATTCTACAAGAATTAAACTTAAAACCTGCCGAACATTTATTTTTTATTAGTAATTCTACCAAAAACACTATCGCTAAAATTGCTAAAGAAATAGGTTCAGAAATCTATCATCATCCATCAATTAGCGGTAGATATTCTTGCTTTTCAATAGTTGGCTTAGTTCCTGCATTAATAGCAGGGCTTGATATTAAAAAAATTCATCAAGGAGCAAAATTAGCAATTTCAGAATTTATAAATGAGGAAGATATAAAAAATGCCTGCTTTGATCAATTAAAATTATATGATATAGGCTTTAGAAATAGTGTTTTTATGCCCTATATTGATAGCTTAAAAAACTTTAATGACTGGTATAGGCAAATTTGCGCTGAATCTTTAGGAAAAAATAATTTTGGAATAACTCCAATAAATTCAATGGGAACAATTGATCAGCATAGTCAATTACAGCTTTATTTAGATGGTCCAAATGATAAATTTTTTACTTTTATTAGTGCTAATAATCAAGAAAAAGATTTCACTATCAAAGGCACCGCACAGAATAAAACAATTTTTGATAGTTATAAAATTAGCGAAATATTAAAAATTGAACTTAAGGCAACAATTGCAACACTTAAGAATCATAATTTGCCTATCAGAGTTTTTGAAATAGAAAATCTTAACGAAGAATCTCTAGGAAAAATAATGATGCAGATGATGCTAGAAATCATATTAATTGCCAAAGTACAAAAATTCAGCCCATTTGATCAACCCGCAATTGAAATGAGAAAAACTTTAGCAAAAGAATTTTTAAAAAAATAATTAGATAAATAAAAATGACTATCAAAAAAATTATCGAGATTTCTTTTAAACAATTAATGGCATTGACCATATTTTATTCAATATCCCCGTTAATAATTGCCTATATAAGTGAATATTACTTCAATTACAAGCCATGCAAACTTTGCACTTATCAAAGATTAATATATTTCGTAATGATAATTTTTTGTTTTTTATCAATTAAATTTATTAAACAGCAAAAAAAACAGAAATTATCAATATTCCTTCTTGCAGCAATAACTTTTTTTGAATCTTTGGTTGCTGGTTATCACAGCGGAGTTGAGGCAAAAATTTTTTCATTACCAAGCGGATGTAAAAATAATAGTTCAATAGATTATAATCAAACTGCAGAATCTCTTACACAAACACTTAAAGAAAATTCATTTGCTAGTTGTGATGTTCCAACCGCTTTTTTTCTTGGCATATCAATGGCAGGCTGGAATTTTATATATTCACTATTTCTACTGATTTCAATAATCGCATCTTATTCTTATATAAATTTTAAAAAATTATAAATGTTCACAATCAACCCAATCTTAGATGAAGATAGCATATTTATTGATAAACTATCGATATCTCAAGTTAGAATAATCAAGGACTCAAATTATCCTTGGATAATACTGGTTCCAGAAATAATAAATACTAAAAATCAAGCAATAACAGAAATAACAGATTTAAACTGGAATCAACAACTAGTATTGCTAAAAGAAATAAACTTTATTTCTCAATTTTTACAAAAGAATTACAGACCAACAAAACTTAACATTGCTAATCTAGGAAATATTGTTTCACAACTTCATATTCACTTAATTGCAAGATTTGAAGATGATAAATCTTTCCCGAAGCCAGTTTGGGGATTTCTACCAACAGAAAAATATAAAGATGATGATTTATTAAAAACAACTGAACAATTAAAAAACTTTATAGCTAATTATAAGTGGTTCTTTGATGAAAGTCACAATATTATCAATAAGTTACTTTATCGCTCTACTTACAGGGGATGCAAAGAAACTGACTTTTTAATTGGAAATTTTGCCAAAGAAATGTTGATAAAAATGAGTGCTGTCGAATTATTAAATTTTGATTTATTTCTCAATGAAGAAGATGTTGAAATATATGATTGGGTGCTAGGAAAATCAACCTCACCTAGACAATATAGTGAATTAATAGAAAAAATATCTTATTTTTATAATCTCAAGAAGTGAATAATGATTAATATTTTTAAATAAATTTAATTCTTTTTCAAAAAAATTTGATAAGTTCGATGAAAATGATAATTAAATTCAGCTCCCAAAATAAATATTAGACCCATTAAGTAAAAAAACATTAATGCACTAATAACACCAGCAAGAGAACCGTAAACAATATTAAATTGTTTAAAATTAGTCACATAAAATACAAATATTTTAAACAAAACAATTGAAAGAATGGAAACAAGAAGAGACCCTGGAATGGTTTGAGTAATTTTTTGTTTAGAACTGGGAATAAAAAAATATAACAGCGAATTGGCAAAAAATAGCAATACAAAAATTAATAAATATCGAAAATGCAGAAATCTTAAATTAAAATTAAAATTTACTAAAAATTGCTTTTCAATAAAGTTTAAAATATCTGGAATAACAATAAAAATAAACATTCCAACAATCATTAAAAAAACTACAATAAAGAATTCCAAGATACTAAAAAATCTTCTTAGAATATAAGGCGGAGGAAAATGAACTCTATAAGCCCTATTTAAGATAGTACGACAGCCTTCAACCGAGGAAGATGCGGTCCAGATAATGCCAATAATCGCAATAGTTAAAAATTGCTGAGGAGGTCCAGATATTATTTCCATAATTCTAGGCTTTAAAAAACCTAACATATCTTTCGGTAATGCTTCTAATAATATTTCAATAATTTCCAGCCCAGCCTTTGATGCACCTATATACCCAGCAATTGAAATCAAAAAAATTAAAAAAGGAAATAAAGATAAAAAACTTAAAAATGCTAAATAACCAGCATGCTCTATTCCATCTTGCCTAATTACATCAATTAATGATATCCGAAGTATTTTAAATGGAATAAGAAGATATTTGCGAAAATAATAGGAAAATTTTGATCTCTGTTTTTTCATATCAATAAACTAGAAACTCGATAATTATAATTAAAATAATTTTATGGACAAATTTCCCTCATTCTCGCATAACTTTTTGCAAAACCTTTTAAGTCATATTCATCAATTGCATATTTGCCAATTGCTGAATCAGATCTAGAAATTAGAATATCACTACCTATAATTTTTTGAATTATTTTTGGATTATCGCTCTCATTAATAGGCCATGCAATATTATTATTGGCTATAAAATCATAATTTTTATTATTTATTAGAACTAAAATAATTGATTTAAACTTATATTCAAAGCCAGCAGATAAAGAAATTTCTTCCATTCTTGTTTTTGTAGAGCGAGAAATCATTAGGAAAGGTTGCTCTCTTTTTGTATAATCAGTTTCTCCAACTATTGATTTATTGACTAAATAGCATAATTTTTCATATTCGGAAATTTCTTTTTCAAACAATGTCCAATTTCCAAAACGACTATCTATGGTTTGCGACAAGGCATTATAATTAAAAAATAAAATGATGAAAATTTGAAATTTAAAAAATCTAATTAAATTTTTTAATAAATTAAGAAATTCTCTGAAAAGCATAGATTAAAATTTGTTTTAAATGTTCTTTTGCGATTGAATCTTGAAATATTGTCAATGAATTTACAGCTTGTTGATAGTAATGATTCGCTACATCCAAAGATTTTTTAATTGATTGATATTTTTTAACTAATCCTAGAATTAATTCAAAATCTTTAGCATCTTTATTGCTAGAAGATAAATTTTTAAGAAAAATCTCTTTAATTAAAACAATATCTTGAGAGTTATTGACTTTATTAGCTTCTGCTATTGTAATTATTATTGGAAGAGTAATTTTTCCTTCAAAAAAATCATCACCCAATTGCTTGCCGATTGAATTTTCATCACCTATATAATCAAGAATATCATCAACTATTTGAAAAATAATACCTAAATTTTTACCAAATATTTTTAAAGAATCAATCTCTTCGCAACTTGCTAAATTTATAATTCCAGCAACTTCTGTTGAAGCGGAGAACAAAATAGCAGTTTTTGAGTTAATTATTTCTAAATATTTTTCAATTGTTAGATTTATTTCTGCAAAATTTTCTAGTTGCATCACTTCACCATCAGCTATTTCGCTTGAAACCTTTGAAAGTAATGCAAGAGCTTCAATATTTTTAGTTTTAACCATCAACTGAAATGCAATAGAAAAAAGATAATCGCCAACTAAAATACTTGATTTATTATCCCATAACGAATTAGCAGTTTTTTTACCTCTACGAACTTCACTATTATCAACTACATCATCATGAAGCAATGTTGCGGTGTGTATCATTTCAATAGCGGAAGCAAGGTAATAAACATTATCGTTTAATGAGTTTTGAACTTGATTACGGTAAAATAAATTATTTGCGATCATCAATAGCAAAGGCCTAATTCTTTTACCGCCAGAATTAACTAAGTGGCTCGATATTTCATAGATCAAGGGAGATTTTCCACTTGCAAAGCTCATTATAATTTTATTCACTTTTTCGATATCTTCAGCGAAGTAATCGGTAATTTTTTTAATATCAGCCATCTTTATTTTAATTTTAGGAGTATAATTTCAAAGTTTTAGTTTTACATTCTTCTATTTTTATAGCAATATCATTCAGAATTGTTCTAATAATTTCAATTGTCTTTTGAGATTCTCCGGTTTTGATATATTCTATATACTGAGCAGTAAGTTTATCTGCATATTCCTCAAGACTTAAAACAACCTCTTCAATAATTACAAATTGATTGACATTTGAGTTTTCTTCATTTTGAGCTTCAACTTCCTCAATTAATTTATCTGCATAATTATAATATTCCAATATTTCATTATATAATTTTTCTTGCTTTGAGGTTGCCATTTTATTGGTTATTTTGATTAGTTATTTGTTTAATTGTAAATATAAAGTTTTGTAAATTAACTCTAATTTTTAGTTTAAAATTGAGAAAAGCAACAATTTTATCTTTTTTTTTAAAAAAATCATATTACAATCATATAATTAGTTAATTTTTTTGAATTTTTTATACTAAAAATATTAATATCGCATCAATTTTTCAATATAATCAACATAATTATATAATGATTTTCTTAATAGCAGAATTTAATAACTAAATAAAAATGAAAGAAATAAAAACAAAAGTAGAAAAAATCTGCATTGATGCCAAAAAAGCAACTGAATCACTTGCCAATCTCGACACATCAATTAAAAACAAAATACTAAATGAAGTAATAAAATTAATCAAAAAAAACACTCAAAAAATTATTAAAGCAAATCAAAAAGACATAAGAAATGCAAAAGAGAATCACTTATCGCCTGCTAAAATCGACAGATTAATTCTTGATGAAACAAGAATTTCCGCTATAATAAATTCTATAAAAGAGATAATCAAACTCCCCGATCCGGTAGGAAAAATCTTACAAGAAACATCCCGAGAAAACGGATTAAACATAAAAAGAATATCCACCCCCATAGGCTCTTTACTTGCAATATTTGAAGCTAGACCAAATGTTGCAAGCGACATTGCCGCATTATCAATAAAATCTGGAAATGTTTCGATTTTAAGATGTGGCTCTGACTGTATAAATTCAGCTAAAATTATTGCGGAAACATATCGTGAAGCCCTAGAAATATGTAATATAAATAAAAATTCAGTAATTATTGTTCCAGAAATTGAAAGAGAATATGTAATTGAGCTACTAAAAATGGATAATCATATTGATGTAGTAGTACCTCGTGGCGGTAAATCGCTAATTAAAGCGGTTATTGAAAATACAAGAATTCCTGTTTTTAAACATCTAGATGGAAATTGTCATACCTATATTCATGAAAAATGCGATTTTGACAAAGCAAGAAAAATCGTTTTCAATGCCAAAATGAGAAGAACTGGAATCTGCGGTGCAACAGAATCTTTATTAATTGACAAAAAAATCTCTAAAAGAATTTTACCTCTTATAACAAGAGATTTAACCTCCTCCGGCTGTGAAATTCGTGGAGACAAAGAATCTTGTGAGATCGACAAAAAAATTAAACTTGCCGATGAACAAGATTTTTATACTGAATTTCTTGACAAAATAATATCGGTTAAAATAGTTAAAGATCTCGATGAAGCAATTAAACATATTGCCATTTATGGCTCTTCTCACACTGAAAGTATAATTACTGAAGATAAAAAATCTGCTACAGAATTTTTACAAAGAGTAAATTCAGCAATTGTAATGCATAACACTTCAACTCAATTTGCAGATGGCGGAGAATTTGGTCTCGGGGCAGAAGTAGGAATCTCAACTGGCAAAATTCATGCTCGTGGTCCAGTGGGTTTAGAGCAGTTAACGACTTATAAATATATAGTTGAATCAAGTTGCGGATTAAGAAAATAAAATCACGATTATAATATATTAAAAAAATAGTTGATTTTTATTTTTCAAAAACTAATTTTACTTCGTTTTTTAGAGACTATAAGTTTATTACTTAAAACTAATTAGCTTTATAGCGATTATTTGTTTAAAAAAATCATTAATTAGCAGATAAATTAACTAAATTAATATTTAATCTGTATTAGTAAAATTAAAAATGCCAAAAGTTTCCATTGTTGCAAAAAATTATGCCAAAGCACTTTTTAATAGTGCAAAAAAACATAATGTTCTTGAATTGGTTTTTAAAGAACTAGAATCATTTCGCGATAATTTTAATAACAGCTTTGCAAACGAGCTTAAAAACCCCGTTATTTCAAAAAAAGATATTGAAAAAATAATGACAGAAATATCGCAAAAATTTAACTTCAGCAAAATTACGACTGAATTTTTTGTTACTTTGTCAAAAAATCATCGCCTAAATCTTTTTCCAGAAATATATCAAGAATTTGATCGTTTAATAAAAAATCAATCAAAAATAATTTCTGCAGAATTAATCTCTGCTGAAAAAATGATCGATGAACAAATAGAACAAATAAAATCAATTATTTCCAAGAAGTATCCCGATAAAACAATAGAAATTATCGAAAAAATTAATAAAAACCTAATTGGTGGGTTTCAAATCAAAATAGATTCAGTTATTATTGATGCAAGCACTAAAAACGAAATCTCTTTAATCAACGAAAAATTACTTAAAACATTAAATTAACTAAAATATGAACTTCAAAGCTTCAGAATTCTCACAAATTTTACAAAAAACAATCAATAATTTTCAAAGCTCCGCTCAATTAAAAGAAGTTGGAGAGGTGATAAAAGTAGGAGACGGAATCGCCACAGTATACGGATTAGACAACATACAAGCTGGTGAGTTAGTTGAGTTTGAGGCAATTAATGATAATGGAGTAAATGAACCAGTCAAAGGAATTGCACTTAACCTAGAATCAGAAAGTGTCGGTATAGTTATTTTTGGAGATTCTCAAAAAATTAAAGAAGGATCTAATGTCAAAAGAACTGGTAAAATTGTTGAAGTTCCAGTTGGAATGGGAATGCTTGGTAGAGTTGTTGATGCCCTTGGAAACCCAATAGACAGCAAAGGACCTTTACAAAATGTTGAATATAAAAGATTAGAAGTAAAAGCACCTGGTATAGTCGCAAGAAAATCAGTTGGCGAACCTATGCAAACTGGAATTAAATCAATTGACTCACTTATACCAATTGGTAGAGGTCAAAGAGAGTTAATAATTGGTGATCGTCAAACTGGAAAAACCGCAATAGTTATAGATAGCTTTATAAATCAAGTAAAAACTAACCAAAATGCAAAAAGTGATAAAGAAAAATTATTTTGTATTTATGTTGCAATAGGTCAAAAAAGGTCAACTGTTGCACAAATAGTAAAAACTCTTGAAGAAGCTGGAGCTTTAGAATATTCAATTATAGTTTCGGCAACAGCATCAGAAGCATCGGCATTGCAATTTTTTGCTCCTTATACTGGTTGTGCAATTGGAGAGTTTTTCCGCGATAACTCAATGCATTCAGTAATTGCATATGACGACCTTAGTAAACATGCTGTCGCATATCGCGAGATGTCTCTATTGCTTCGTCGTCCACCAGGAAGAGAAGCCTACCCAGGAGATGTATTTTATGTTCACTCTCGTTTATTAGAAAGAGCGGCAAAAATGTCCGATGCTCTGGGAGGTGGATCTTTAACCGCATTACCAATAATTGAAACACAAGCAGGAGATGTGTCTGCATACATTCCAACCAATGTTATTTCAATCACCGATGGACAAATATTTTTAGAAACAGAATTATTTTACAAAGGCATTAAACCTGCGGTAAATGTTGGTTTATCAGTTTCTAGAGTTGGATCAGCCGCACAAATCAAAGCAATGAAGCAGGTAGCTGGAACAATAAAACTTGATTTAGCACAGTTTCGTGAACTAGAAGCATTTTCACAATTTGGTTCAGATCTCGATCCAGCAACTCAAAAACTTCTTGATAAAGGAAAAAAGCTAACCGAATTATTAAAACAAGAACAATATAAGCCAATTTCAGTGGAGGAGCAAGTTTTAACTATATATGCTGGAGTTAAAGGATATCTTGATAGAGTTAATCTAAAAGATGTTAATAGATTCGAAAAAGAATTTATTAGAAAAATCAAAATTTCTCAACCAGATATTTTAGAAAAAATAAAAGAAGAGCAAAAAATATCCGATTCTGTTGAGTTAAGATTAAAATCTTTTTTAGAAGAATTCTTAGAAATATTCCTCAATCAAAACTAGTAATATTTTAAAATGGCAAACCTTAAATCTTTAAAAGTTAGGATTAAATCAGTAAAATCTACCCAAAAGATGACAAAAGCCATGAAAATGGTTGCAGCATCTCGTCTTAGAAAAGCAAGAACTGCCGTTGAATCTTCTCGTCCTTATATTAATAAAATTAGCGAAATGCTAAATGATATTGCTAAAAATATAATTTTAGATGGATCGGAATCAGAATTTCCTTTGCTAACAGGAAATAAAGAGCCAAAGACTCACTTGCTAATAGTTTTGTCATCTGATAGAGGTTTGTGCGGAGGTCTCAACGGATCTACTGCCAAACTAGTAAAATCCCGTATTTCTAAATTAAAATCAGAAAATAAAGATGTTAAAATCTTATTTGTTGGTAAAAAAGCCTTCGAGCTTTTAAAAATAACCCACAAAGAACATATAGTAAAAACAATAAATGGTGCTTTTCGTAGTGCGGTAGAATTTCATCAAGCTCAAGAAATTGCAAATGAAATAACTCAAATGTTTACAGAAGGTCAATTTGATGTTTGTGAAATCATTTATAGCGAATTTAAGTCTGCAATTAATCAAGAACAAAAACATAAACAATTAATACCACTAGAAATAGATCTAAATAAAAAAATTGAAGATCAGGAAGAAGATTTTTCTCCAATATCTTATGAACCCAATCAAGAAGCGATATTAAGCGAATTATTGCCAAAAAATATTGCTATTCAAATTTATAGTAGAATGCTAGAAAATTTTGCTTCCGAACAAGGAGCAAGAATGTCTGCTATGGAATCCGCAACTAACAATGCTGGAAAAATGATAAAAAACCTTACATTGGTTTATAATCGTACCCGTCAAGCAAATATAACCAAAGAGCTAATAGATATTATTTCTGGTGCTAATTCTGTATAGTCCTAAATATTAGAAAATTAAAACGTCCCATGATTTTACTAATTGATAATTACGATAGCTTCACTTTTAATCTCTATCACTATGCTTTACAAGTTAGTAATCAAGAGGTGATAGTTAAAAGAAATGACAAAATATCAATTGCTGAAATATCAGAAATTAACCCGGAATCAATAATTTTATCCCCCGGACCTTGCACTCCAAACGAGGCTGGAATATGTCTTGATGTTATTAAGAATTTTAAGAATATAATACCCATTTTAGGGGTATGTCTTGGGCATCAATCAATAGGACAGGCATTTGGTGGCAAAATCATCAAAACACATCCTATGCACGGAAAAGTGAGCAAAATTAACCATAATCAAAAAGGCTTGTTTAAAGATATAACCTCTCCTTTTGAAGCAACTCGCTATCATTCATTAATTATCGAAAAATCAACTTGCCCAACAGAGCTTGAAATTACAGCAACAACTGATGATGGAATAATAATGGCTGTTGAACATAAAAAATATAAAATATTTGGAGTGCAATTTCATCCAGAATCAATATTATCAGAATTTGGACACCAAATAATAAAAAACTTTTTCGCCATTTCAAAATCTAATTGAAAAAACAAATATCAAAATATTTTCATTATTTAGAAATTTTATTTATCATTCTTTTTTAGTTATATTACTAATCTCGACAATATAACTAACATTAGAAGTCATGCTTTGATGAAGAGTATAATCAAAGTTGAATATTTTTTTAGCATCTTGCAACTCTAAATCAAAATTTTTACCCTTTAAAAAGAGGCAGTAACCATCTATATTTAGCAATTTAATACTATATTCAAGTAATTTTTCTAAAGATGCTAGAGCACGAGAAATTATGCAATCAAAAGGCAGTTGATTTACTTCTTCAATTTTACGATTATGAACTGTTATTTTATTTTTTGATATTTTTCTTGCCAATCTTAAAAATTCACATTTACGAAATGATTTTTCAATTAAATGAATCTCTTTTATTCCCGCTATCGACAAAACTAAACCTGGTAAACCAGCCCCACATCCAAGATCTGCAAATTTATGATTTTCGCTTTTTATAAATTTAAATAACTGTATGGAATCAACAATATGACGGTTCCATACATCTTCAGTAGTTGATCTTCCTATTAAATTGACTTTTTTATTTTCTTCAATTAATAGATTGACAAACTCTTCAAGAGAATTTTTACTTGATTGATCAATGATTTTAAATTTTTCTATCTCAGCAAATGCTTGCTCTTTTTTTGTAATAATATTCATTTCTAATATGATATTTTAATATCCGCACCACAAGAAATAAGTTTTTCTGTCAATCTTTCATAACCTCTTTCTAAATGATGAAGTTGAGTAATAGCTGTCTCACCATTAGCAACAAGAGCGGCAAGAACTAAACAAACAGATGCTCTTAAATCAGTTGCCATAACCTCGGCACCATTAAGATTTTTAACTCCCTTAATTATAGCAATTTTACCTCTAATTTCAATATCAGCCCCCATTCTTGCTAACTCAGAGATGTGCATAAAACGATTTTCAAAAATATTTTCTTCAATTACAGATGTTCCATTGGCAACAGCCATTAAAGCCATAAATTGAGCCTGCATATCGGTAGGAAAACCCGGAAAAGGATTGGTAGAAATATTAATCGATTTAATTTCAGAAGAAACTCTTTTTACTTCAATTTCATCTTCAGAGATTTGAGTTAACAACCCCCCAGAAGCCTCCAACTCTTCTTTTAAACCACTAAATAGCCACGGCTCAATATTTTGCAATATAATTTTACCGTTAGTAATTAAAGAGGCGATTGCATAAGTTCCAGCTTCAATTCTATCTGCAATCACTTTATGTTTAGCTCCGCTTAATTTTTTAACTCCAGTTATTTTAATTTGTGGAGTTCCTGCTCCAATTATTTTTGCCCCCATTGCATTAAGACACTTTGCCAAATCAATAATTTCTGGCTCACAGGCGGCATTATTAATTATAGTTTCGCCATCTGCAAGAGAAGCTGCCATTATTGCATTTTCAGTAGCTCCAACTGATATTTTTTCAAAATGAATTTCTGCTCCTTTAAGCCTACCATCAATCGATGCCTCAATATATCCACCCACTAATTCTATTTTAGCTCCCAATTTTTCCATTGCTTTAAGATGTAGATCAACTGGCCTAGTGCCAATTGCACATCCACCCGGAAGAGAAACTCTTGCTTTTCCAACCCTTGCCAATAAAGGACCCAAAATAAAGATTGAGGCCCGCATTTTGCAAACTAGATCATATGAAGCGACAGGATTACTTATTTCAACAGCTTGCAATTTCATAACTCTACCTTGATGACCTTCATCAGATTCAGATCCATCTAGAAAAACTTCTACCCCTATCGATCCAAGCAATGTAGCCATATTTGCTATATCAGAAACCTGCGGTATATTAGTTAGAATTAGAGACTCTTCAGTTAATATTGATGCAACCATTAAAGGAAGTGTTGCATTTTTAGCTCCCGCAATAGGAATTTTACCAAATAAGCCCTTATTATTACCGGTAATTATTAGTTTTTTCATTCATTTATTCGTAGTTGTCCATAATAAATTGATTTAAAAGCCTCAAACCAAAACCAGTAGCCCCTTTTATAGCAAAGCTATCACCCTTACCTTTCCAAGCAACTCCCGCTATATCAAGATGAGCCCATTTTGTTTCTTTGTTTTTATCTGCAATAAATCTTTTTAAAAATTGTGCCGCAGTTGTACTTCCAGCCCCTCTACCACTACCAACATTTTTCATATCCGCAATGTCAGAATTTATCATTTCATCATATGCATCACCAAGAGGCATTCTCCAAAGATTTTCTTCGGTTTTTAAACCAGCACTTATAAGTTGCTTAGCAAGATTATCATCATTAGAAAACATACCTCCATAAATATCAGCCAAAGATACAATTATTGCACCAGTTAAGGTTGCTAAATCAACAATTAACTCAGGATTAAATTTTATTTTAGTGTAATATAAAGCATCGGCAAGAACTAATCTACCTTCTGCATCGGTATTAATTATTTCAATGGTTTGACCAGACATTGATTTTACAACATCTCCCGGTCTTTGAGCATTGCCAGAAGGCATATTTTCAACCAAACCAACAACTCCAATAGCATTTACCTTTGCTTTTCTTTGAGCAAGAAGACGAAGCAAACCTACAACCACAGCAGAACCAGCCATATCGGTTTTCATATCCTCCATATTATTTGCTGGTTTTAGAGATATTCCTCCTGTATCAAAAGTTACTCCCTTGCCAACAAAAGCAAGTGGAGCATTGCCTTTCTTTCCGCCATTCCATTTCAGAACTACCAACTGAGATTTTCTTTCACTACCCTGACCAACTCCAAGTAATGCATTCATACCTAATTTTGCCATTTGCTTTTCATCAAGAATTTCAATTTCTAAACCTTCGTTTTTTAATTCTTTGCAAATTTCAGCATAAGATTCTGGATTAAGCTTGTTAGCAGGCTCAGATACAAGATCTCTAACAAAAAATACATTATTGGCAATGGTTTCAAATGATTTAAAGCTTGATTTTGCAGATATAGTATTTTCAACCATAACATTTATTGCCTCAACTTTTAACTCTTTATCTGCTTTTTTACTAGAAAAATATTGATTGAATCTGTAACTTTGCAATTTTACACCAAAAAGAATATTCATAATTTGAATTTCGGTAAAATTACAATCATTATCTATATCAAGAACACTGAATTTATTGCTATTTGCGAATGAAAAAATTTTTGCCCCCAATTTTTGCAATAATAAATCGGTTATTTTTTTATCGGAACCAACTCCAGCAACGGCTGTAATATTTTCTTCATTTAGAATAAAATTAATTTGACCAAATTTAGCGGTAAAATTAAAATTATCTTTTGCATTTTTTATAAGTTTATTCTTACTCTTACTTATATTTTCTTCACTTGCAATTAGTAGTTTTAGACTATTTTTAGAGTTTTTTGATATTTTATCTTTAACAAAATTGATTTTCATTTGAGTAAAATTTTAACTTGATTAATTAGAAAATGGCTTAAGACGGTAGAAATTTAATCTAATAATTTTAAAAACAAAGTAATTTATTGACTTTTTTAGAATTAAATTAAAATCTCTCTCTATTTTACAAATTTATATTAAAAACAAAATGCAACAACTAAAAGAAAAATCTTTGATAATACTTGATTGCGACCTAAGAATAAATGATAACCCAGCTTTATTCAATGGCATTAAAAATCACCAAGAAACAATAATTTTATTTATTCTTGACGAACAAAATAAAAGAGAAATTGGCTCGGCAAGCAGGTGGTTTCTACACTACTCTTTATTAAAAATGCAAAAAGAATTAAAAAATTATTCTCTAGATCTATGGTTTGCCAAGGGAAATTCGTTAAAAATAATTAATAATATTGCAGATAAATATGAAGTCTCAAATATTTACTTCAATCAACATTTAGAACCATACAACCTAAAAATTGGGGAACAATTAATTAATTTTGGCAAAAAAAATAACATCAAAATTTTTAATTTTCACAATCAAACCATATTTCAAAAAGATTTGATTAAAAATAAATCAGGAGAATATTTTAAAGTATTCACTCCTTTTTGGAAAAATTGCCTAGAAAATATTGATAAAATAAATAAATTAACTCCCTGTATTAGTAAAATTGAACATAAAGCAAAAAATGCCATTTTTAAAAATACAATACCTGAAATCATTGATAAAAATATCGATTATTTAGATTTATTACCAAAAAAAGAATGGGCAACTAATTTTAATAATTACTGGAAATTTTCATCAGCGGAAATTGAAAAAGATTTTGACAAATTTTTAAAAGAAAAATCTTTTTCTTACGATCAAAATAGAAATTTACCACAAACCTTTTAAAGAAAATTTTAACAATTTTCCTTGGCTTGAAAATCAAGAACAAAAAAATATTTTATTAAAAAAGTGGCAGAAAGGTCAAACTGGGTTCCCAATAATTGATGCTGGAATGACAGAGCTTTGGAAAACCGGCTGGATGCATAATCGAGTTAGAATGATAGTGGCATCATTTTTAATAAAAGATCTATTGATAAATTGGCTAGATGGCGAAAAATGGTTTTGGGATTGTCTAGTTGATGCAGATTTAGCAAGCAATTCTGCGAGTTGGCAGTGGGTTGCAGGTTGCGGAGCAGATGCAGCTCCTTATTTTCGTATATTTAACCCTGTTTTACAGGGTGAAAAATTTGATCCAAATGGCGATTATGTTAAAAAATGGCTACCGCAATTAAAATCATTACCAAATCATTTAATTCATAAACCTTGGAGTGCAACTAAAATTGAATTAGCTCTTTATAATTTAACATTAGGAAAAGACTATCCGCTACCAATAGTTGATCATGATGAGGCAAGAAAAAATGCTTTAGAGGCATTAAAAAAAATTAATAAGGCAAATCAATAATTATAAAATCAAGCTCCAAAAACTTGTTTAAATATATAATCAACTGATTTAGTGTGATAAGAGAAATCGAAAATTTGAGCAATCTTTTCTGCATTAAAATTAGCATTAAAATGCTTTTTCACCTCTTCATCTTCTTGCAATAATTTACAAAAATTAGCACCACTTTGCCAGACTATCATAGCATTCTTTTGTACTATTCTGTAAGCATCTTCTCGCGAAATTTTTAAATCATCAATCAAGGTAAGTAGTACTCTTTGAGAAAACACTAAACCATTAAGCTTTTCGAGATTCTTATGCATTTGTTGTGGATATATCAATAAGTTTTCCAGCAAATTGGTTAATCTATTAATTGCAAAATCAAGAGTAATGGTTGTGTCTGGAGCTATCATTCTCTCAACCGCAGAATGAGAAATATCTCTTTCATGCCATAGAGCAACATTTTCAAGGGCAGGAACTACTGCTGATCTAACCATTCTCGCTAAACCAGTTAAATTCTCACTAAGAACTGGGTTTCTTTTATGAGGCATTGCGGAGCTACCTTTTTGACCTTTGGAAAAAAATTCTTCTACTTCTAAAACCTCTGTTCTTTGTAGATGGCGAATTTCAGTTGCAATATTCTCGATTGAAGAAGCAATAACTGCAACTGTTGCAAAGAAAAAAGCATAGCGATCCCTAGGAATAACTTGACTAGAAATAGCCTCTTCTGCTAAATCTAATTTTTCAGCAACATATTTTTGAACATAAGGATCAACATTGGCAAAGGTTCCAACTGCACCAGAAATAGCACAAACCGCTATTTCTTTTTTAGCATTTTTTAATCTAACAAGGTTGCGAGAAAATTCTGCATAAAATCTTGCTAATTTCAAGCCAAATGTAGTGGGTTCAGCATGAATTCCGTGAGAACGACCAACACAAATTGTTTCTTTATGTTCAAATGCTCTTTTTTTAATTACGGTTAACAATTTTTCTAAGCGAGAAATTAAAATATCACTGGCTTGACTAAGTTGCAAAGAAAGAGTAGTATCTAAAACATCAGAACTTGTCATTCCTAAATGTATGAAACGAGAATTTTCACCAGTTAATTCAGCTAAATGAGTTAGAAAAGCAATAACATCATGCTTTGTTACTGCTTCAATTTCATCAATTCTTTCAGGGTTAAATTTTCCGCCAGATTTAATAAAATTTTCTCTAATTCTTTTAGCGGTATCTTTTGGAGCAACACCAATATTTTCAAGTGCCTCTAAGGCAAATATCTCAATATCAAACCAAATTTGATATTTATTTTCTTGCGACCAAATCGCAACCATTTCTTTGAGAGAATAACGAGTAATCATAGTTTCTTTAATTAATTTTTAATTTTAATAAGCTACAGAATAAATTTTGACAAATCATTGTTAATATTGATTAAATCTCCGAGATGTTGATTAACATATTTGTCATCAATACTTACTTTTATTGAATTGGCAGGGTTAGATGCTTCAAAACTAACTTCTTCAAGAATTTTTTCTAACAAGGTATGAAGCCTTCTTGCACCTATATTCTCAACTTCATTATTAACTTTAAATGCAATTTTAGCAATTTGAGCAATTCCTGAAGTGGTAAAATTAAGGATTGCACCATCAACCGCTAGTAGAGCTTGGTACTGCCTTACTAAACTTGATTCTGGTTCTTGCAAAATTCTTGTTAAATCATTCTCACTCAAAGGTTTTAACTGCACTCTAATAGGAAATCTGCCTTGTAATTCAGGAAGAAGATCGGATGGTTTTGCAATATGAAATGCTCCAGAAGCAATAAATAAAATATGATCTGTTTTTATCATTCCGTATTTAGTAGCAACCGTTGTTCCTTCAACTAGCGGAAGAAGATCTCTTTGAACTCCTTCGCGAGAAACATCTCCTCCCTTAATATTAGAGGCTCTATTGCATATCTTATCAATTTCATCAATAAAAACAATCCCATCATTTTCAACCAACCTCACCGCATCTTTGGTTACTTTTTCTTCATCAATCATTTTTTCTGCTTCTTGTTCGGTTAATATTTCCATTGCATCCGCAATTGTTGTTTTAACTTTTTTAGTTTTTCCACTGCCAAATGCCTTCCCAATCATATCACCAATATTTATCATCCCTATTTGCGCACCGGGAATATCAAAAGTAGCGGAATTATTGGTAGGAGTTTCAATTACATCAATTTCAATTTCTTTATTATCAAGTTCTTTATTATCAAGCATATTAGAAAATTTCTCTTTAGTTTCTAATAAGGATTCTTCACCAACAATCTTTTTAAGAATTATTTTTTTTGCCTTCTCTCTTGCCTTAAACAAGATATTTTTCTTATTTTCTTGCTTTAAGTTTTTAACTGAAATTTCAATTAAATCCCTTATTATTGATTCAATATCTCTACCAACATAACCAACTTCAGTAAATTTTGTTGCTTCAACCTTGATAAAAGGAGCATTAGCAAGCTTAGCTAACCTTCTTGCTATTTCGGTTTTACCAACCCCAGTTGGACCAACCATTAAAATATTTTTTGGCAATATTTCTTCCGCTAAAGGTGATGCAACTAGCTTTCTGCGATAGCGATTTCTTAATGCTATTGCTACCATTTTTTTTGCATCATTCTGACCTATAATATAACGATCTAATTCATTAACTATTTCTTTAGGCGAAAGGCTAGATGCAGAATTTAGATTTTTATTAACTTCTAAATTTTCTATTAAATTATTTTGTTTCTTTTTCATTTTTATTTTTACTATTTTTTATTTGATTAATATCGCCATTAAAAGTTGAGAAATTAAGCATCATCACCAATATTAAAATTACTAGAGTGGTAATAATTATAATTGCTATTGCCTTCATTTTGTTTTTTGTTTTAGAATGTTAAAATCTCAATAATAGCATTCTGTAATTCTAATATGCCATCACCCCTAATCGCACTAGTTTTAATAATTTTTGGATATAAAGAAGCAAAAACAGAGACCTGCTTATTGATTTTTGTTTCAGCAATAGCAAGCTCTTCTCTTGTTATTTTATCAATTTTTGTTAAAATAATTTGAAACGAAACCCCAATGGCACTCAAACTATTAAATAATTCAAAATCACTTTCTTTCAAGCCCCTAATTGGATCAACCAATACAAAAACTCTTTTTAAATTTATGCGGTTAGTTAAATATTCAATTGCAACCTTTTGCCAGCGACTGATTGATTTCTTGCTAGCTTTAGCATAACCATAGCCAGGCATATCAACAATTATTAGTTGATTAGGATCTTCTGCATCAATTGAAAAAAAGTTTAATTGCTGGGTTCTACCCGGTGTAGATGAAGTTACAGCAATTTTTTGCCCCACCAACTTATTAATGATTGTCGACTTTCCAGCATTAGAAGCACCTATAAAAGCAATTTCAGGATTCCTCTTAAGGGGAATTTGATTGATATTTCCAACTCCAGCAAAGAAATTCCATTTTTTTTCAAAAATATTTTTAGTAATTGCCATAATTTTCAATATATTTTATTATTAAGTCAGCTATATCAACACCTGTAGCATCTTCTATTCCCTCAAGACCGGGAGAAGAATTAATTTCGATTATTTTACTACCTTCATTAGAGCGAACCATATCAACACCAGCAATCTCAAGCCCTATAACCTTAGCAACAGCAATTGCTAGATCCTCTTCTTGTTTTGAAATTTCTACTGCTTTAGCCTTTGCTCCTAAATGAATATTTGCTCTAAATTCTCCTTCTTCCGCCTCTCTTTCCATAGATGCAACCACCTTATCACCTATAACAAAACATCTAAGATCTTTACCGCGATATTGCTTTGAATGCTCTTTTAATGTGTCTTTTATATAATTTTGCACTAAAATATCCGCATCTAAACTACGAAAAGCATTTATAATACTTAATGCTGCCTTATCAGTTTCGGCAAGCATAACACCAACACCTTTAGTTCCTTGTAATAATTTTATAATCAATGGAGATTTATCTACTATTTCAATTAAATGCTTGGTATCATAAGACGAATTTGCAAAAGCAGTAGTTGGAATTGGAAGATGATTTTCTGCCAATATTTGCATTGTATGTAATTTATCTCTTGATCTTAGAATTGCCTGCGAACCGTTAAAACATCTAACTTTGATTGCTTCAAACTGCCTAATAATTGCCACTCCATAAGAAGTCATTGCAGGTTTAATTCTTGGAATTATACAATCAAAGCTTGGCATTTCCTTACCTTTGTCATAAAAAATTTGTAGATCGTGAGGAGAGATTTTTAAATAACATTTACCAACATTTAAAAACTCGATTAAATGACCTCTTTTTAATGCAGATTCACAAATTCTTTGATTAGAGTAAAGCTTTGGATTAGAGGCAAGCAAAGCAATTCTCAAAGCAGATCTTTCAGCGATGTTTGATATTTTTATTGACGAATTCATTGAAATAGGTTTTTGGCTAATTTTTGTAAAAACAAAAATTAAAGGCTAAAATAAAGAGATTTAACAATTGAGAATATCTAAAAGCAAGAAATTTATTTAAAAATAAAACCATTATCAATAAAAATTTTTTTTGCTATATCGCTTTTTAAAAATTTTAAAAATCCTCTTGCAATTTGCATATTTTCACCAGTTATGGCAAGAGCTTGGTAATTAACTTCAAAATCACTGGTAGCTACAATTTTAAGAGTTTTTTTATTAAATGCCTGACTAAGAAGCATAACCCCATATTGCTCTTTATTTTTGCGAATTAAATTAGTCATTGAATCTCTATCTTCATTGATTTTAACAATAATTTGTAAATCGTTCAAGTTTAAATTTTTGATTATTTCATCAATTAAAACACCAGAAGAATTACCGCTATTATCAATAACTATTATCGACTTATTTTTATCCAAAAACTTTAAAGCATTATTAAAATCTAAAGATTGATTGAAATCTTTTAAGTTAGGATTATCTATTGAGGTAGCAATTGCTAGGCGATCAAATGCAATATTGCTATTATTATAAAAATCTATCAACCCTTTTTGTTTTAGAGAATCAATAATTGCATGATGAGCAGAAATAAAAACATCTGCAGGCTCACCCTCTTCAATATTATTTGCTAATTTTGCAGAAGACCCAAAATTTATAGTTGTGGCAATATTATTTTTTTGCGAATATAGTCTAGCAATTTTTGTTAAGCTAAATATCATCGATTGCTCAGCTAAAATCGTTAAATTACGAGTTTGACTAGCAAAAACCTTATTACTACCGCAAATTAAGGCAAATAAAAAGATAAAAACTTTTAAGAATTTCATTTATAAAATATTTCGATTAGATGTTATTGTATAATTTTCCCGATCTGAAAATGCAAGTTTTGCAAAAAATTGAGAATTAAATTGCTTTAAAAAAGGTTTTTTTTGATCGGCAACCATATTATTTGAATCAAGTAGCAAATTATAAAGACCTGTGATTTCATTTTTAAAACAACGATCCTTGTCCTTTTTTTTAATTCCTAAGTATTTTTTATTATCAGACTCCAAATGATAAAAAAAGTATTCTTTTTTATTAGATTCATCACCTAGAGATTTGTTTAATGTTGAAAATAATTTGTTATAAATTTTATTTTTCTCTTCCTTGCTATTATCAGCTATCAATCCAATATCAACAGCAAATTTTTTACAAAATTCTTTATTCAATATCATTTTGTTATTTTGAACACAATGCTCTAAATAACTATTAAAAAACTTCTTATTATTAAAAATATTGTTTGCACTAATATCAATTCCATTATATTCTAAAGCTTTTTTATTAATCGATTTAATATCTTCGCTTTTTGCAATTATAAAATTTTCATCAGTCAAAACTTCACTTTTAGATAATTCAGTCATTTTATTAATAATGTTTTTTTGTTTCACAATAAAATTTTCCATTATAATTTTTCAATTAATTCCTTGATATCATTAATCAATTTTGCAGGACCAACTGAATTACAAAGATTAAATGCATTCATATTTATTATAACGCTCTAAAATGTAGCTATATTCAGGTGCTTGATTTTCGATTTTCTTAATAAATAATTCTATTATATTTTGTTTTAGCTCTTCATTTGGTTTAAATGTTAGAATCGCTATTCTTTTTTTATTTTTTTCCTGATTTTCACTAAAAATCTTAGAATAATCTTTTTTAATGACATCACAATTAACTCCATCATTAATAATATTTCTTATTTGCGGTAAATTATTATTAAAATTTAAATCTAGGTGAATTTCTATTATTTTAAGAATATTTTTTTTGAGACTCGCTTTGAGAATTACTTCATTCAATATATTAGTTCTATTGTAAACTTTGTTATCTGTCGATTTATCAATTCCCTCTAATTTATTTTTTATATCAACATAAATTTGTCCTTTATTAGCTGATAAATATCCATCATTCATCATTCGCAAAATTTTGTTAGCAATATTCGATAGCGAGTCAACTGATTCTTTAGTTAGCTCAAAACCATATTTTGCATCAGAATCAATTGAATTAACAATATACTCAGCATCAAAACCTGTGAATAGTTTATTAATTATAGAATCGTGATAAGTTTTTTTTTTATTTTGATTAGCGATTTCCAATAACTCTTTAGCCGAATCATCTTTATTTGCCCGTTTCTCTATTTTTTTTTCTTGTTGTTTTGTTGATTTTTGATTTTTTGACACAAATTTTGTAGTTATTTATTGATTGCTTTATTAATAATTAATAAAGCACAAAATATCAAATAGAAT
>JAJTDS010000040.1 GCA_021298605.1 Rickettsiales bacterium | reverse complement strand
TTATTGAATTGTTGTGATTGAGAATTATCCCTCTTTCTTTCTTCATTAGATTCAACATTATTATTTTCTACTTCATTATTGAATTGTTGTGATTCATTAATAATATTATTTTTTTTAACACCATTCTCTTTTATATTATCTTCACAATCTACTTTATTAACAAGCTGAATTATATTATCTTTTCCTTCAATCTTAAAAATTTTAAAATTTTCACCTAGCACATGAATTTTATCTAATAAATACTCATTATGATGGCCATGAGAGAAAATAATATAGGAAGCCCTTGTTACGACGGGATCACTGGTAGAATTTAGATTGTTATCATAAAATTCATTACCTATCATAGCATTGGGATCGTAAGCAATCAGAACGGTCTTTTGACAATTTTCATACTTCCCTTTAAGCTTTTTAGCACACGGTGCTTTAGGATCAGAAATTATATCAATACCTTTGTAAATCTTTTCTTTAAATTCACCATCTCCTATTTCTTTTTTAAATGCCTGAAAATATTCTTCATGTTCCCATTGAGAAAATTCAATTGCGGATATTTTCTCAGCTTGTTCGGGGGTTAAGCTTTTAAGTATTTTAGCAATCACCCTACCTATAATTGCTCGAATTTTTTCACGTTGTTCTTCAGAACCTGCCCACACACCATCTCCTAAACCACTTATAGTTATATAAGCTTTTTGCATGCTATTATTGTTAATGGCATCAGAAATTATCTTTACATAAGTGTTATGATATCTTGCTTCTAAAGCTTTGTCCAAATGTTCTTGTGTTAATTCTTCTTCTTCAATGCCTTTTATGCCAAGGAATTCCTTCCATATCTCCTTATATAATTCAACAAATTGTTCAGTTACATTAAGAATTCTTCCTAAATTACCTGTTCCTGCTAAATTACCTGTTCTTCCTTTGCCTAATGTTTTTTTAAATTCTTCTTCGATTGATTTTCTATATTTCAAATTAAAATGAAATTGATCAGGGGTGTTTTTATCTTCAAGTCTAGTGCCTACAGCGGCTATTACATCCATGAATTTTTTTTCATAAGAACCCTTATCTCCAGGTTCCCCATTATGGCCTCTATTTGCTTCATTAATAAAACGGGTTAATCCCTCAATATTCATTAAAGCAGAAATTTCCATTTCTGGATAAACAAGATAGTTTTCCATATCTTTATTACCACGACATCCTTTGCTTTTATCACCATCTCTTCCTATACAAAAATCTGTTGGACCATAAAAAGATAGCGCTCTTTTTTCAAGTAATCTCTTGTAAAAATTAAGAATATTTTCATCGGTTATTTGCCCATAAACTTCATCAAGTTGTTCCCTTATCTCTGAACCTTTAATTTTTATATCACTATTCAAAATTCCCTGCTTCTGATAAACATCTTTTTGGTTCGTCTTACCATCACTACTTCTTTGACCACCAGTAACTGCTATTAAAGTCAAAAATCTTTTAACATGTTTAAATTCTTCTTCAGTTATAGTAATCTTAGCACTTTTTAGAATTTTTTCTCTATCTTCTTCAGAAAAGTTGTTAAAATCTTTTACTTGTCCGTCAATTATTTTTGATACATTTGGGTGAAGTTTATTTTTGATATCCTCATATGGATTTTTTACTTTGTATTTTTGGTTTATGTTTTCATTTTTCATAAATAGTATTAATTTTGTTATAAGTTAGTTAAGTATATAATTTTGTAAGAAATCTTCTTACAAAAAAAAACTATAAATCAAAATTACAAAGTGTCAATTAAAATTTACTAATTCTTTGCATCAATTTATTTAATTTTAGATATTAATAAAACTAATTATTGACTATAAAGCGATTTGCTTTAAATTTTAGCTAGTTTTATTTGTTAATTTTTTAATTTAAAATATTTATGAAAAATAATAAAGATTTAACAATCATCATTGTAACCTTTAATAGCTCTGAAATCATTGAACAATGCCTTGGTTATTTAAATACTGAAAAATATGACATAATTGTGGTTGATAATGCAAGTCAAGATAATAGTTGTCAAATTGTTCGTGAAAAATTTCCTCAAATTACACTAATTCAAAATGATAAAAATATAGGTTACGGTCGAGCTAATAATATTGGGCTTTTACAATCAAAAACTGATTTTGCATTAATTTTGAACCCCGATGCCTTTATATTGGAAAATGACATTCAAATTTCTCTTGAGGTTTTAAAGAATAATCCAAAAATCGCCTTGGCTAGCCCAAAAATATTCCACAATTTTGGTAGCGAGGAAAAAATTACCGTCCAAGAAGAAAGTAATTACCAAGCTACTAATTTTATAGTTGGAGGTGTTCTTTTTATTCGCCTAGAAGTATTAAAAAAAATCGGTTTTTTTGATGAGAGTATTTTTATGTTTACTGAAGATAGCGAGATTTCTGACCGCTCACTAGCAAATGGTTATCAAAATGTTATTATTAACAATGCTAAAGCATTCCATTCGGGTGGTGGCTCTAGTAAGAAAAGTTTGCGGAATATTTATCGTCGCTTCTGGCACTTAGGCTGGTCTAAATCTAAATATAAACAAATTAAAAAAGGTAAATTACAAACCGCAAGAGCAACAGCAAGACTATCATTGTTATATTTTGGTGAAGGAATTTTTTATTTTCTGATTTGCAATATCAATAAGTCTGTTTCAAAATTTGCTTTTTCTTTAGGCTGTTTTTCATTTTTAATAGGCCTTAAATCATTTAAAAAGGATGGATCGCCAAGAGGATAAATTAATTAAAACAAAACTAATAATTGACTATCAAGCTATTTTATTTAAAATGTTGCTTCATTTTATTTGCCAATTTTTAATTAATTTAAAATTTTTATGAAAAACAATAAAGAATTAATTTCTAAAATTAAAGATATGAGCTTTGAGCAAGCAATTCTAAGGCTAGAAGAGATCAATGAAATGCTATCCTCTCATAAAATTAACCTAGAGTCAATGATGATAAATTATGAAGAGGCTCAATTATTAAAAGATCATTGTCAAAAAAGATTAGACGAAGCTAAAATGAAAATTGATATAATTAACAAAAAAACCAATAAAAACAATTCTCAAGAACAATGATAATAGTTGGAATTACTGGCTCGGTAGCATCTGGTAAAAATTTTATTACAAAAATTTTTGAGAAATATAGTTTTGTAATATTTGATGCCGATCTAGAAATTTCAAATATCTTATTAGAAAAAGAGGCGATAAGAAAAATAAATGATTGTTTTCCCGAGCTAAATAACAGTGAATCAATTAACAAGAAATTATTAGCTGAAATAGTATTTTCAAATAAAGAAAAACTAAGACTACTTGAAGAAATAACCCACCCCGCCCTACATCAAAAATATCAAAATTTTATAAAAAAATGCGAAATTGATAAGAAGAAATTTATTGCTCTTAATATACCTTTATTGATTGAGAAAAATAATTATAAATGCTCAAAAATAGTTAGTGCAATTTGTAATTACGAATTACAAAAAAGAAGATTTATATCTCGTGAAATATTAAAATTTAAATATCAAAATCATAAAAATAAAATCGGCAAACAAAAATTAAAAGAGTTAATTTTATTTTTTAAAGAAAAATTTGATAAAATTGTTGAAAATCAACTAAATAATCGTAAAAGAATAATTTCCTCTGATTTTACTATAAACACAAGTAAATCAAGAATCAATACCATTAAACAGACAAAGAAAATAATAAGAAAAATAATAGCAGAAAATTAAATTGTAAAATATTTTTAATTATTCCAACTAAATGAGTCGTAAGAGTTGCAATTATGACAAGAATCTGACCAACTAACAGATGTTGAGTCGCATATATCACAAACATAATTAGACTGCTTCTTGAATAATTGAATTTCATTAAGATTCTTTTCTAAATCTATTGAATTTTGTTCAATTTTTGCAATATCAATTAATATCTGATATTAAAAAATGTTGGTTTTACAAGTTTTTTAATAGATTTCAGTCTATCCTGTTTTGAGAGCTTACGATTCATTAAATCAAAAATATCAATAAAGATCATGTGTGGCTTTGAATGCCACAATCTTTTTATATTTAAAACTGTTAAAAAATTCATTGAGCTTCTAACCCAAGATTTTAACATTATTTCAATTGCAGGAAGAAAATCATCAATAATTTTAAGAGCTTTCTTTGCTTCTTTTATCGCCTCATTAAATTTCTTACCACGATATGCCTCTAATGCAATGGCACAATGAGAGATTGCCCTGTCTCTTTTTTGTAACTCTTCTTGAAATTTATCTGCTCCAAATTTTTTAACTATTGATTTTGCATTCTGCCACCTGCCCTGTTTTTTATAAATTAAAAATAATTCTTTTGCTATATTTATATCATTTTTGTTAATTGCTAGTATTTCTTTAGCGCAAGCAATTGCAGATTCGTAGTTTTTTTCAATTTTTGCAATATTAAATTTTGATTTCCAAATTAAATTTTGTATGTTCTTATGGTGATTTATTTTTATGAAATAATTTTCAGCATTGTAAAAATCGCCAGCAATAAAAGCAATCTTGCCATTAATAAAATTATTAAGACCATTGTTTTTTATTGACTTTGAGAATGATTTTTTTAATTCATTAATTGCTTTAATATCGTTAACTTCCATTGCTAATAATAAATCCGTTAAAGATTCGAAGCCAATTTGATATCTTTTTACCAAATCTTCTAAATTTCTAAAATAAGATTTTTTAAGTAAAATTTTTGCCAAATGAGGAAATTTAATTGATATTATTTTTATAAAAAAATAAGAAATACTAAAAATCGTAGCTGTTAATAAAATTGATAATGTAATTGCGGTGACTATGTTTGTTTTTAATTCATATCCAAGCCAATTAACCAAAACAAAACCATCATGATCAATGACCCAAATTATTAATCCGCTAGTTAAAAAAGCGACTAAAATTAAAAAAATTATTCTAAACATTTTTTAAATTATTTTAAGTTTTTTAAGTATAAAAATATTTCTTTATCAATTTTTTGAATTTCTGATGAATCTTTAAGAGTCGAAATAAAGTCTTGTGAAATTTGTGAATATTTTTCATCAATTTTGATAAAAATATTTAATGCTTCATTATAATTCTCTTTTTTTAACATTTGCTCAGTAGAGCTTATTATTCCATCAATGTCGGATAAATTTTTATCATCTATTTTTCTAACTACAATTGTTTTTGCAAGATAATGGCGAAAATTATTGAACCAACCATCATTTTTGTCAAATTTCTTAGTAGCAATTATTTCTGGTATTAATTTTTCAAACATTTGTAAAATCTCTGTCTGTGTTTTTATATTTAACAATGAGACCCTTAATTTATTGACTCTTTCGGAAATAAAACTATCATTTCTGGTAATTACATCAAAATTCTCAAAAGATTTTTGAAAATCTAAATCCGAAAAATTTTTTTTAAATAATTGTTCTCGCAATTCTATATAAGAAAAAATTATTTGAATTGATTTTTCACTATTTTTATAATTTGTAAATTCGCTTCTAAGGTTTGCTATCTCATCTTGCAAAGCATTAATCTGAACCTGATTTTTTAAGAAAACTCTATAAAAAAAATCAGCACCCTTCTCTTGTAATTCTGTTGCAGTTATATCTGGCAAATCTTCATCTTTTTTATTTTCTGTTTTTTTATATTCGTCAGAAATGTCAAAAAAATCTTCTTCCAAACTTTCGTTTTTAATATTTTGATTACCTTGTTTTGTTTTTAATTTTTGGTAATATTGTGTTGCTAAAAAAACAAGCAATATCGCACCAACTGTTATTAATGATATATTGGCAATATTTAGCTTTTTTTTAATTATATTTTTTTCAATCATAAATAAAATTTACTTTTTTAAATAATCACTAATATTAGCGATTGAATTAACAGGCAAGAGTTGGGAATTTTTAAAACCATTTAAGATTATAAAATTTTCTATTTTTTTACTTAAACATAAAAAGTTAGATTTTTTAAAATATTTAGAAAAATTATTTTTTACTAATAAATTAATAAAATTTTTTGCAGTATTTTCTGACAAGATCGGTATAAATAGTGATTCAAACATTTCTTGTTGTAGGTTATTTTTTATAACAAAATTTTTAAAATCATTTGAAAAATCATTTTTATTTATAATATCATAACAAATTATATCTCCAACTAAGAGCCCTACTTTATTGAGATCTTTAGAAAAATCAATTGTAATATTTGAGCCTCTAAAATAAAGCAATGGCAAGTTTTTATTTTCTTCCAAAATTAACTTTTTAAGACTCAAGGCATTTTCTTCCTTGGATATTAAAATATTGTTAAAACCTTTATTTTCAAGATAATTTGCGATTTTTTTACTAAGTGAAAAAATTTTTGTTGTTAAAGGTATTCCTCCTTGAATTATAGCTTCACAGCTATTACAACTAGTTATTATGATTCCAAAATTATGATTAGCAATTGCTATTTTTAAATCTTTAAAATTATTTCTATTTTTTTTATTAATTAAATTTTTTTCAAATTTATTGAGGTTAAATTTTATTTTTTTTATCAAAAAAACTGGCTCTATTATAACTTCCACTCCTTTATTTATAAGAACTTTAGCCATATCCTTTGATTTATCAATATCTCTTATTAGTAATATTTTCATCTAAAATTTGTTGCGAAGTTAAAATTAAATTCTAATGTTAGGTGGTTTTTAACTAGATAAAGATATAAATAATTAATAAAAAAGTAAATTAATCAAGTAATAGTTAAAATTTTAAAAGCAATAAAAATGCAGTAATATCAATTATTAACCAATAATTTTATAAGTTTCAAATGAATATTCATGAATATCAAGCAAAAAGTTTGCTAAAAAAGTTTGGAGCACCAGTTCCAAGTGGTCATCCTGCATTCTCAGTTCCAGAAGCGGTTGAAGCTGCCAAAGCCCTTGAAAGCGAAGGACATAAAGTGTTTGTTGTCAAAGCTCAAATACATGCTGGCGGAAGAGGAAAGGCAGGAGGTGTAAAAGTTGTCAAATCAATAGATGAAGTTAAGGAAAAAGCTAGTCAGATTCTTGGTATGAATCTAATTACCCATCAAACTGGTCCAGAAGGTAAAATTGTTAAGAGGCTTTACATAGAAGCTGGATCAAACATTAAAAAAGAATATTATTTATCCGCAGTAGTTGATAGAAAGAGCAAAGCAATAGTGTTCATGGCTTCTACTGAAGGCGGTGTTGAAATTGAAGAAGTGGCATCGCAACATCCAGAAAAAATTATTTCTGTAAAAATAGATATAGCTACGGGAATTCAACCATGTCATAGCAGAAAAATGGCTTTTGCCCTTGGTTTAAAAGGCGAATTAATAAAAAAATTTTCTCACCTAGTATCGGCGATATATGAAACTTTCATCAAAACAGATGCTTCACAAATTGAAATCAATCCTTTAGTTGAAACTGCAGAAGGAGAAATAATCGCCCTTGATGCTAAAATTAATTTTGATGATAATAGTCTTCATCGTCACGATCAAATAAAAGCAATGAGAGACTTGGACGAAGAAGATCCTCTTGAAATAGAAGCATCTAATTACGATCTTAATTATGTCAAAATGGATGGTAAAATTGGTTGTATGGTTAATGGTGCTGGTTTGGCAATGGCAACTATGGATATCATTAAATTATACGGATCTTCTCCTGCTAACTTTTTAGATGTTGGTGGTGGAGCTACTCGCGAAAAAGTAACAGCTGCTTTTAAAATTATATTATCAGATCATAATGTTAAAGGAATATTGGTTAATATTTTTGGCGGTATAATGAGATGCGATATAATAGCTAATGGAATTTTAGAGGCTGCAAAAGAAGTTAATCTTAGTGTTCCATTGGTTGTAAGGCTCGAAGGAACAAATGTCGATCTAGGAAAAGAAATTCTTGAAAAATCAGGTCTAGCAATCATCTCAGCCAATGATTTAGATGATGCGGCACAAAAAATTGTAAATGCAGTAAATAATAATCAACTTCTTTAAATTATAAAAATATGTCAGTTTTAGTAAATAAAAATACCAAATTAATTTGTCAAGGTTTTACAGGTTCACAAGGAACATTTCATTCTGAGCAAGCAATTGCTTATGGAACAAAAATGGTTGGCGGTGTAACTCCTGGAAAAGGAGGCTCCAATCATCTCAATTTACCAATTTTCAATACAGTATTTGAGGCTAAACAAAAAACTGATTGCAATGCCTCTGTAATATATGTCCCACCTGCTTTTGCGGCTGATGCAATTATTGAAGCAATTGATGCTGAAATCGAGTTGATAGTTTGCATAACAGAAGGAATTCCAGTTCTTGATATGGTTAAAGTAAAAAAAGCACTTTGCGGTTCAAAATCAAGATTAATTGGACCAAACTGTCCAGGAATAATTACTCCGGGAGAATGTAAAATAGGTATAATGCCAGGACATATTCATAAAAGAGGAAAGGTAGGAATAGTCTCTCGTTCAGGAACCTTAACCTACGAAGCGGTTCACCAAACTACAAAAGCTGGGTTAGGACAAACAACTTGTATCGGAATTGGTGGAGACCCAGTAAATGGAACTAATTTTATCGATTGTTTAGATATGTTTTTATCAGATCCCGAAACTGAAGCAATGATTATGATTGGTGAAATTGGCGGAACTGATGAAGAAGAGGCATCTGAATTCCTTAGATTAGAAGCTAAAAAAGGTAGAAAAAAACCAACAGTTGGCTTTATAGCTGGCAGAACAGCTCCTCCAGGTAGAAGAATGGGTCATGCTGGTGCAATAATCTCTGGCGGTAAAGGTGGTGCTGAAGATAAAATCGAGGCAATGAAACTTGCTGGAATTTCTGTTTCTGATAGTCCTGCAAAATTAGGAGAAACTATGCTAAAATTGTTGCAAAAATAATAAATTGAGATATATCTAACAATGAAACAATCTCTCTTTCTAAACAGATTGTTTCATTGTATTTGTTGCGATATATCTCAACAATCTAAATAAATTGCAATAAAATATGAAAAAAAAGAAAATAACGAATATTCATATCAACTTTTTAAATCAGATTTTAAAGAACTAGAAAATGCAAAAGTTGGAAAAAAAGATCTGTCAAATAAACTAAAAAATACAGATGAATTTCATCTTTATGAAAATGAAAAAAACTACCAGAATGTAGTGGTGATTTATCTATAAGAGATTTATCAAAATTTACTGATAAATCTAATCAAAGATGTTAGAAATTAATAATTTATATAAAATTTTCACCACAAATAGAAATATAATGCAATCTTGTATTTTTTGAATTGGATTATATTTCTATAATTAGTTATTGTAGTTTAGATTAAAACTATCTAAATAGTTTTAATCAATTCCATTGAGCTATAATAAAATATTTAACAACAAAACATAAGGAGAAAAAATGGAAGAAAGAAAAAAGGCTTTAGATGCCGCATTATTACAAATTGATAAACAATTTGGTAAAGGTTCAGCGATGAAATTTGGACAAAGACCGATTTCTGATATAGAAGTAATACCAACAGGCTCTTTATCTCTTGATGTAGCATTAGGGGTTGGAGGTTACCCTAGGGGCAGAATAATAGAAATTTACGGCCCCGAATCTTCAGGAAAAACAACCCTAACCCTTCATGCCATAGCAGAAGCTCAAAAAGCTGGTTTGTCTTGTGCATTTATCGATGCTGAACATGCTTTCGACCCCTCTTATGCAAGAAATTTAGGCATAAATCTTGATGAAATGATAATTTCTCAACCGGATAACGGTGAAGCGGCACTTGAAATTGCCGATACATTAGTTAGGTCTGGAGCCATTGATTTGATAATAGTTGATTCAGTTGCTGCATTGGTCCCACAGGTTGAGTTAGAAGGTGGAATGGCGGATAATCAAATGGGCTTACAAGCGAGGCTTATGAGTAAAGCATTAAGAAAACTTGCATCAACGGTTTCAAAGGCAAATTCAACAATTATCTTCATTAATCAAATTAGAATGAAAATAGGTGTAATGTTTGGTTCTCCAGAAACTACAACAGGTGGAAATTCTTTAAAATTTTATGCATCAGTTAGATTAGATATCAGAAAAGGAACCGCCATCAAAGAACAGGAAGAAGTTTTAGGAAATGAAACTAGAGTTAAAGTGGTAAAAAATAAAGTTGCACCACCTTTTAGAACTGCAGATTTTGAAATAATTTACGGCGAAGGGATCTCATATCTTGGTGAATTAATTGAACTTGGTTCAAAGCATGATATAATTGAAAAATCTGGCTCTTGGTATGCTTATAAAGGAAATAAAATCGGACAAGGCAAAGAAAATGTTAAAAAATTCTTAAAAGAAAATCCTTCAATTTCTGAAGAAATTGATGTTGAAATAAGAAAAAAAGCAGGCTTATCTGTAAAGAAACAAAATAAAACAGAAGAAAAGTCGATTGATAATGATAAAAAGAAAAAAGTTTAAATTTTTAAGTATAAAAAGTATAAAGCTTTGCTGATATTTTATTTTTAAAAAAAATATTAAAATTACTATATGATTGTAAAAAAAGTTCTAGTTATTGGCTCTGGTGGAAGAGAGCATGCTATTTGTAACCAATTGTTAAATTCTTTGCAGAAAATAAAAATTTTTGCACTCCCTGGAAATGCAGGAATAGGAAAAATAGCAGAAAATGTGCTATCTGTAAAGCCAGATGACTATAATGAAATTGTGAACTTTTGCAATATTAATAATATTGATATTGTAATCATAGGACCAGAAAAGCCCCTTACCGATGGCTTGGTTGATATATTAAAGAAACATAATATTAAAGTTTTTGGACCCTCTAAAATTGCATCACAACTAGAGGGCTCAAAAATCTTTATGAAAGATTTGGTTTCAAAAAACTCAATACCTACAGCTCATTATAAAACATTTGATGATGCAAAACTTGCAATTGAATTTTTAAAACAAGTTGAATTTCCATCTGTTATTAAAACAGATGGCTTAGCATCTGGTAAGGGAGTAATAATTTCAAAAAACTTTGAAGAAGGAAAAGAGGCGATAAATCAAATATTTTCTGGAAAATTTGGTGATGCTGGCAAAAAAATAATTATTGAAGAATTTATGGAAGGGTTTGAAGTTAGTTATTTTGTAATTTGCGACGGAAAAAACTTTATTCCACTTGGTTTTGCTCATGATCATAAAAAGGTTGGTGAAAATGAAACAGGTCTAAATACTGGCGGTATGGGAACTTATTCACCCTCACCTTTTGTTGATAAAAATCTTGAAGAAAAGATAATTAGAAAAATTATCAGACCAACTTTAAAAGCTATGGATAGATTAAATGCGAGTTTCACAGGCATATTATTCGCAGGCTTGATGATTGTTAAAAATGAACCAAAATTAATTGAATTTAATATTCGCTTCGGAGATCCAGAGGCTCAAGTTATTTTACCAAGAATTAAAACCGATTTTCTTTTAATTATTGAATCTGCAATAAATCAAGATCTAGACAAGATTAAAATTGAATTTGATGAACAATCAAAATTGGTTTGCGTTGTAATGGCAAGCAAGGGATATCCTGAAAATTATAAAAAAGGCACAACAATAAAAATAGATGAAAGTCTCAATAAAATTAATAATTTATCAATCTTGCATGCAGGAACAAAATTAAATAATCAAGAATTAACTTCTGATGGTGGAAGAGTTCTTAATATTATTGCTAAAGCAAATAATTTTAAAACCGCTAGATCTATTGCCTATGAAGCAATAGATAAAATTGATTGGCAAGACGGTTTTTATAGAAGAGATATTGCAAAAAAAGCTGAAAATTTTTAGAAATAACAATGAAATTCATCAATAAACACAATATATTTTATAAATCACTACTTGTAATTACTGTATTTATTGGAATTTCTTTATCAATAAAATCAAATGCAAGCAACAATGAAGATAAACAAGAGATAGAAAAAATAACCAATCAATATATAAAAAATTCAATTCTTATTGGAAATGGAGAGTTAAAATTTTTTGGAAGAAAAATTTATGATATATTTTTATATTCAAATAATCAATTCAATAATCAAAATCGCTTCAATGAAAGTTCAAAAAACACTACAATTACAGAATATCCAGAAATTGCGATTGCAATAAAGTATAATCAAAATTTTAGTAAAAAATTTTTAGTTGAAAAAACCATTGATGAAATATTAAGATTCAAAAATCTTACTCAACAAGAAAAATTAGAATATAAATTAGCATTTAACAGAACTTTTCAAGATGTTAAAAAGGGGGATGTTAAAATTGCTCTTAAAATCGATTCAAACAACTTGTTAATTTTTCACAACTCAAAGTTTATCGAAAAAATTAACAATCCATTAATAATCAAAGATTTTATAGAGATATGGCTTGGCGAAAAAGTCAGGTTTCCTAAACTAAGAGATAAGTTAACTGGTAGAATAAATTTTTAAAATAATATTTTAACCAAATAGTAATTTTAAAATGAAAGAACTGCAAATTATAAAAGCTGACCTAGAAAAGATTAATCTGGCATCTTTAATTTTTAATGATTATCGAATTTTTTACAATCAAGAATCCAACATTAAAGATTGTTATGACTTCTTACTAGATAGAACAATAAATGATGAATCTTTGATTTATCTGGGTTTAATAGAAAATAATCCTGTGGCATTTATGCAAATATATCAATCTTTTTCCTCGGTTGGATTAAAAAAAATATATATTTTAAATGATTTATATGTTGTTGAACAATATCGAGGTAAAAAAATTGGCAGAGCAATGCTGGTAAAAGCTCTAGAAGTTGCAAAATCTAAAAATATTACAAAAATAGCTCTACAAACAGCAAAAACTAATCAAACCGCTCAAAATTTATATCAATCTTTTAGCTTCATTCAAGATCAAGAATTTTTAACCTTTGCCATCGATCTATAAACTAAAAAATAATCAATTATCGATTAACAAATCTTTGTAATAAATTTGAGGCAGATCTTAAGCCCGTCATAGGTCTAAATCTAGATGGGGGCATTGAATCTACTAGGGTTAATTTTTCTGCTTTTTCTAATTCGCTTTGTAAATCTTTAATTTCATCATTGCTATTGGCAATCATTCTTTTTGTAGTGTTTTCTTGCATAATTTTAGATATTGTCTTGCAGGCTCCCATTAATTTTGCCTTCCACTCATCAAAAGACCCAAGCTCTCTGTCGCAAGCCTTACATTCTATCATCACTTCAGTTGCTCTTTCGGCCCCCATATCCTTAGTAAACAGATCATGAACTTCGGTAAAGCTATTAAATTGTCTCGCGACTGATTGAAGAAAGTTAGAAGGAGCAATATAATAATAACTCATCATATTTTGATTGGCCATAATATTTGATTCTCCTCCCATAAAATCGCTATCACTATTAATTAAAGGTATAATTGCAGATTGCAGTAAGGCATGATAAATTCTTGCCATTGATTGAGAATTTTCTCCT
>JAJTDS010000075.1 GCA_021298605.1 Rickettsiales bacterium | reverse complement strand
GTGCATTTTTATCTAACTTCGTATCTACTCCATAAATTCTTTTTTCTTCTTCGGTGCAGGGTATAGTTTTTCTAGTTTGAAGTCTAAATTCTTTTCTACCGTTGGCATAAGTTTCCTCGATAAAAGTTCCTATTTTGTTATTTTCCATTTTGTTATTCTCCATTGTTTTGTTTGTTGTTAATTTTTTCATTGTGTTATTTATCCCACTCTAATAATTCAACTATTTTCTGATGCCGATCTCTTTCTTCTTTTGCATAGTCTAAGGCAGTTTTGCCTTTGTTATCTTTTATACTTCTATCAGCTCCAGCCTTAATTAATATTTCGATAATTTCAGCTCTTTTATCAAGAGAGAAAACGTGGCAGTGATATGCATTAATTAAAGCGGTTTGCCCGTCACAGTCTTGAATATTTAAATCCTCTTTTTCTTCAATTGCCCCAATTAACAGCTTCAAAATTTTTCTGCGGCCAAATCGGCTTGCCTCTATCAAATTAGTCCGACGACCTTTAGCACCCGCTTTAACTAAAAGCTCTACAATTTCATCTTCTGCTTCGTATACAGCTTCGTCCAAAGCCGTCCAGTTATGTCTCCAGCCATCTTTATCTTGAAAATTGACATCTCCTCCTTCGGCGATAAAGTTTTCTATTTCTTCAATATCTTTATTTTCAACTAGTTGTATTATGTTTATTGTCATTGTTTTATAAGTTATGTTTATTTCTTAAGTAAGTTGAAGCGATTAATAGATTATAGTGATATTCGCTATCTTTTTTTATTTCTGCCAAAGTTGCATTTTCTCCATATTCTTTTTCAATCATATTTTGTATATTTTCGATTGTGTGCGTTATATCATTATCCTCATAATAATTTAATTTTTCTTCACATTCTTTATTTGTTATCCAGCCATTTTGATAGCTATTTGTGATATGTTCTTGTATTTTTTCTTCGATTGTATTAATAGCTAGCCAATACATAGAGACGGTTTTTAGTTCGTCAAAATCATTAATTAAAGGCTTTTGAAGCCCTAAAAATTCTGCAAGTTTGTCTGAATATTCCCAAACTTTACTAATGCCATTATTTGGTTTTTGTTGGATAAAAACGGGCTTAATATAACTTTTATTTGTGTAAGTTATTAAATAATCATAGCGTTCAACTATTGATTTAATGTAATATTCAATTCCTTTTTCAGTTATAAAGTCTAAGTATGAATTATTATCATCATAATCAATCATTAGTTTTGAGTTTATTTCAGTCATAATTTTAGTTGTTTAGTTGTTAATTATAACTATATATTAATTATAATTATTTAGTTATCAAGAAGTTTTTAAATAAATTTATAAGTTTTAAATCCTGGAAAATGCAAGTTATCCATTATAAATCTTCAAAAAAAGTTGTTATCTGTCCGTTGAAAGAAAATTTAATATTTTTAGTTGCTCCCCAGCGATTTTTTGCAACTCTAAATGTGCCGTCTGGCGATAGTCCAGTAAATTCATTATCAACAACTGGTCTATGCAATAGAATTATGCAATCGGCATCTTCTTCAATACCACCACTGCCCTTTAAATCATTCATTGTTGGCTCTTTACCATTGACACCTTCTCTATTGATTTGAGCCAAGCCCAGCACTGCAATATTGTATTTTTTAGCAATCTGTTTTAAGCCTGTTGTAATTTCTTTAATTGCTGTGGCCTCACTAATATTCTTACTATATTCTCTTTTAACGATTTGGATATAATCAACTACTAGCAAGTCTAATTTTCTTTTAGCAATGTGTCTTCTAACCATTGCCTCAATTTGTTTTATTGATTGCGAAGCATCTACTACAAAAATAAAATCATTAATTTCTTTTAACTCTTGCTTTGATTTATTGTAATCAATTAGCTCAGATTGATTAAGTTTTTGTTGAAATATTTTCCAAGCAGGAACTGATTTATTGATGCTTACAAATTTATCATAAACTTGTCTATTATTGACTTCCAGCGAAGCGAATAAACAAACCTTCCCTTGCTTTGCAATATTTAATATTACCTGCTGGCACCAAGAGGTTTTACCAACTGCTGGTCTAGCTCCTAACACCGTTAGATTGCCTTTCCTAAGTCCACCATTTAATACTTCATCTAGCTTTTTAAAGCCTGTTGGCAAATGCAAGTCTTCTTTAGTTTCGCTTGCAATTTCTTTTTCTATTTCTTCAAGGGTTGATATTTTAGCGTTGTCTTGATTTTCATTGTCTAATTTAGCTATTTTATCCAGCAGTTCACTGGTTGCAACATCATATTTTGTTTCAATTATAGAATTTTGAAAATATTCAAATGCTTTCAGGGTCTCTCTTTTTTGGTATAGGTCTATTAAGCTAAAAGCATAATCTCTTATATTTGCAAAAGTTGATGCTTCATGAATCATCGAAACTATTGCTTGCCTTTCTTCTTCAATAAAATATTGATTTAAAAAAACTAATATAAGACCATCGCTATTTGTTGTTTTTCTAATTTCTGTTATTTTCTCAAAAAGCTTTTGATGAAATGGTATAGAAAAATATTCTACTTTTATTACATCTTCTATTTTATCAAAATAACTTTTATTTTGTATTGTTAAGCCTAAAATTTGTTGTTCTATTTCTAGATTTTGTAAGTGTTCCATTTTTTTGTTAATTGTTTGTTAATTGTGTTGTGTATCCAATATTATTACAAAGCGGTGTCAGTTCTTTGTTTATAATTTCTTTATTGAGCCTTAAACTTTCAAATGTTGGGAAAATGATGATAATATTTTTGTCTTTTATTTTAATATCAGCGAGAGGTGCAATTTGTTTTAATTTACTCTCAATTTGCTTTAATTCTTGCTTGTTATCTGCTAATTGATAAGTTTCCCATTTTGTTAGCCAAAATTCTACTCTTTTAGTTTGTTGCCAAGAGTTAGCCTTTATTTCTTGTTTATAGTTAGCAAGAGCATTATTTAAATCTTCTTTGCTTACTCCTTTTTTTCTTAATAAGTTATATTTTTTCTCACTGCTACTCTTACTTTCACTCTTATTATCTGCTAAGTTTGCTACCTTTTGTTTGCATTTGCTAGCATTTGCTACCTTTTGCTTACCACCTTTTGAGCCAGCTAATTTTCTAGCTTCACAAGTAATTTTATAATTTTCATCATCCCTTCTAAATTGATTTAAAAAAGTTGTAAAAACCAAATCAAGTGCAAAATCTAATTCTGGTATTTCTTGTTTTTTCTGGTAAAAATGAATTGATTTAAAAAGTTTCCCGGCTTGCTCGTCTGATAATTTATTTAGAATATCTAAGCTATCTTTATGGAGAATAAAGCTTTTACGACTATTGATTGTTTGAGTTGACATTATTTTTCTTGATTAACTTTTCTTGTAATTTTTTATTAAAGCTTTCTTTGTAGTTCCAAAGCATAGATTTTATATTAGATTTACTCTGAGGTGAAACTTTTTCAGCTTCAAGTATAGGCATAATATAGCCTACTAGCTTTCTCATTTCGTCTGTTGATATATCTTCTAAATTTTCTGGATTTTCCATAACTTCGCTTGAATTACTTAACTTTGCAAAATTATTTTGCTCTTTAATTATTTGTTTATTATCTTGATAGTCAAGATAATTATTATTTATTATTTTCATTATTTTTTATAATTCTTGTTGACTTTAAAAATTAATCATTATAAAATCTACCTACTTTCCAAATTATTATGAATTTGAAAATGCTTTTTAGAATAGCTCTGCAATAGCGGAGCTATTTTTATTTAAAGCTACATAAGTCCTCTAATTCTTTTTCAGCTCCTTGGAACATCGTTATTTCTTCTATTTCATCTTTATTTTCAGGAGCTTCTAAAATACAAGCCCATTTTTCATTGGCATATCTCCAGACTGATCCATCTTCACAAAGAGCTGTTGTAATTAAATTGCTTAGATTTTCAGTTGTATTTATTTGAATTACTTTTGATGTTGGTTCTATCGTCTTTCCTTCTTTTGGTTTTTCTTTTTCAGCTTCTTTAATAAGGTTTTCAAATTGTTTAATTTCTTGCTTGCTAGTTGATATTGAGATTCGATGTTTCAATAGCTCAATATATTCTTGTAAATTTTCTTTTGTCATTAGTTTGTTGTTGTTTATTAAAATAAATACCTTAATCTTATCAAAGGCGGAGTTGATACTGACATTTTGGGAGCAACTCCCCTTTTTTAGTGCGATAAATAGAGGTCTATAATAAAAACTACGATTAAATAAACGGTTGCGAAGATTAAGAAATATTTCATAAATTTAGGGTTTTTTTCTAGTTTGTCGATGAAGTCCATAATTTCCTTATTTAGTTTGTTAATTGCTTATAATAATAGTTGTATAAATAACTTATAAAATCTTGCTCGGATATTGTAAAATCTACTTTGAAGCTAATTGATTTAATAAATTTATTTTTAAGCTCCACAAGTGCATTTAAATTGCTTAAATTATTTTTAATGCTTTTGGTTGTGGCCATGATTCTATCAATTAAGCTAACAATATATTTAATTTCTTGTATATCTCTTTTTGTTATATTTAAGTGAGTTATATTAAGCTTGTAAGGATTGTTAAAGATGCAATTAGTTTTAATTTTCATAATTTGTTTCGTTTGTTAATTAATTTGATAAGCTCCGAAGCCTACGAATTGCAGGCTCTTATTGTATAGTTTTGTAAATTTATAATTAGTTTTATCTTTTAAAAAGTTATAAGCCTCATCATCTATTGCAAGCCATTTTTGACTGTTTAATAGATCTAATATAAAATATTTTATTTGTTGTTGTTGTTGTTCCATAGTTTCCTTTTTTAGTTTGTTAATTTAAGGACATAATATTTGATTGTTGATTTGCCGTTTGATATATCGCCCGTTTTTAAAACCGCAAAATCTTTTTGTGGCTCGCCGTCCACTATTACTTCATTAAGATTGCCATTAATTGATTTGAGACCAATTGTTTGACATCCACTGTAGACCGCCCTTAAGTAAAAAAATAATTCTGATGAATTAGTTATTTGATTGGAGATTGTTTTATTTAATTGACTTTTTTTTAAGTTTTTCATAATTTGTTTTTTTAGTTTGTTAGTTGCTAATAAGGATTGTATAAAGATATATCAATTTTACCATTGCCGATATTCCACCAGCCATAAACATAATCATCTTCAATCATCTCGCAAATTTCGCCAGCGAAACAACCCTCACCAACCAATTTTGTAATGTTTTGGAGCCTAATTTTTCAGCTATAACCGTTAATTGCTGGTAATAATTGAATTCCTCTTCAGTTAGGTCGGGGTAGTGATCTTGATCTCTATATTCGCCAATTACAATGAAGTCCTCGCTTTCAATTTCTTCTCTTGAATTAAAATCAAAGCAATAAACATCATCGCCAACATGTAGATGATATATGTAATTATTAATCACGAAATTAGAAGCTAAATCGTCAATCTTAATGTTAGATAGAGACGAATTAATTTTTAGCGGTTCAGTTGATACATCCTCAGCAATAATAGATATTTTATTATTAGTGAATAAGTTCAATAAGTCTTGTTTTGTTTTGTTTTTCATAATTTTGTTTTTTTAGTTGTTAATAAATTGATAAGTTATTAATTCGCTTATCAATGTATATTAGTATATAATTACAATTTATAATAGTCAACAATTATTTTCATTTATTTTTACTTTTTTTTAAATTATCTTGTGAGCCTTACTCATTGCTGGGTTCGTGGGCTAATCAAAAAAACATTGACTTATCAAAAACATGTGGTAAGATCCAAAAAAGAAAACAACAAAAAGACTAAGTAAAAACAATTAAAGAAAAAAGAGCTGGCAACTATCATCTCGCACACACACTTTTTTTTTTGCTTACTTTTTTTTTAAGGTTTTATAATGAATTTAAATGCAATATAAAATATTTATTATTATGGAGTATTTATTATTATTTA
>JAJTDS010000039.1 GCA_021298605.1 Rickettsiales bacterium | reverse complement strand
TATTACATTTCCTAAAGGCAATGTAATATTAAAAAAAGGAGGTGGAGACTTTGTTAAATCAACAGATTTAAGTTTTACTGCAACTGTTGAGAAAGGTCTATTTAAAGATAATGAATGGGGTTATGAAGTAAACGAACGGGTAAAAAATAAACAAAACCCTTATTTCTTAATTAAAGTTAGTAAAGAATATTCAATAAAGTTATTGGGTAATTTATCTGGTTTTGATCCTTTAACTCTTAGTCTTGTTGATGTAGAAAAATCATTTCCTGAGATTAAAAAGATTTTTGAATCAGTTTTTGAAGAAGTGTCGCAAAAAAAAATAAAGCAAGCAAAAGAAAAAGCTAAACAAGAAGAAGCTCAAAAAGCTCAACAAGAAGCAATAAAGCAAGTTGAAAAATTATTTAAAGAAGCTCAAGAAAGCCTTAAAACAGCCAATAATGCATTACAAGAAAAACTAACATCTTTTAATAAAGATGAGAAAAATGTTGATGGTTTATTAAAGTCAGTAAAACAAGTTCAAGAAGTATTTAAAAAACTAGAAAGTGAAGCAAATAAAGAAGCTCTACAAACCGAAATATCTCAAGAATTTAAAGACCAAAAGCTTTATGCTGATTTTTTAGATAAAAATCTAAAAGAAGAGGCTTTAGATAAACAATCAGATTATATGAAAGGGCTTTCAGGTCAGTTTTACAAGCCTTATGAAAGATTATTAAATATATTAGAAAGCAATAAAAACAACAATAAAATTAGTGATAAAGATAATCTTATTACACAATTAAAAGCTCTTAAAGATAAAGGCTTTGCCCTTAGTGCTCAGATAGAATCTAATCTAGAAACATTTTTTGATAGACTACAAACAGCAATTAAAAAAGATTCTGTACCTAAGCCACTAAAAGACTACTGCAAAGAAGTTTCTTTGACATTAAATGGTGATACTGGTACCGGAAAAACAATGTTTATTGAATCTTTATTAGGTTCGACAGATGAAAAAAACAAATATTTTACTAATCAAGAAGAGAATGGTGATTTTAAAAAAGAAGGCCTTGGTGATTTAGGTGCTCTTATTTATGGTAAGGATCGTGAGAAATTTGTAATTCATTGCGGTCAAGATTTTGAAACAATAAAAAAACAAATAAATGCTAAACAAGATGCAATTTTGGCATTTGATGAATGGCATCTCTTAGATAAGAAGCAGAAAGAAGAATTAAGATTATCGTTAAAAGATAAGAATGTTATAAAAATTACCGCCACTCCAACAGATGGTTTATATAAAGCTTTAAAAAAAGGAGAAGAGAATGATAAAGCAAAAAAAGCAAAACAAAAGTTTGTATCTGAAAAAGAGGCTAGAAAAAACAAGGTTCTAGAAAATGTTGCTACAGCCAATAGCGATATTAGTACATTGGTATCAATAAATTACTGCCTTAGCATTATTGATGCTGAAAACAAGGTATTTCAAGTAGGAATATCTAATCATCAAGTAGGCACATCTTATGAGTTTGCAGATATTTTTGGCAAAAACCTTGAAGGCATAACATTTAGTGAGGTTGACAAACAAAAGCCTGAATTTATAATTTTACCCCCTGATAAAGATGGAAAAAATGTAATTTATACTTTAAATGAAAATAAACAAAAATATACAAAGAAAGAAGTTAATAAGAATGAATTAAAGACTGCATTAGAAGGTAAAAAAAGAGTTTTTCAAGTTTTTGGGCCTTCTAACCAAGAAGAGGCTAAAAATTCAAGAGGGAATATTGATGGCGGTGATAACGGAACCGCTAGCATAGCTAACCCAAAAATCTTATTTTATTCTCTCGATCAAAAGATAGTTGAGGAGTTTTGTAAACTTGCTAAAAAAAATAATATAACTAATGAAGATAAAGCTAAACTAGTTGATTTAATCAATAAATATGATGAATTTATCGTGCAGGCCTATGGTAGAGCTAGAGCTAATACGACAGATATAACATTTAAAGACCCAAAAGCAAAAGAATTGCATCATTTAATTCAAGCTAAGAAGCAAGAATTATTAAAAGATGATGCATTTAAAACCATGATAAATGACAAACAAATTCTAGTTAATTATAAAAGTTTTGTAGACAGATTTAATAAAAACTTACCTGAAGAAGAGAGGGAAAAAATAATTTCTCAAGCTTTTTTAAAAGTTGCCAGTAAAGAAGATAATAAAAAAGAAGGTTCGCTAAAAGTTGAGATAGAAGCGATAAAAGATCAGGAAGGAGACACAGCAAAAAGGTTTAATGAAGCTTATAATATCATAAAAAGCCTAAGTAAAGAGCAGAGAGAAGTTTTAATGGAAGTTGGTGGTTATGATCAAAAAGGGCTTCTAGAGAAACAAGATGCTCTCGCGATAATTCAAGCATCTATTAAAGCGGAGATAGAAGCAAAAAGAGGTATTAATAAGATAAATGATCAAAATTATTCTGATTTTAGAGAGCAGGGAAAGGAAGGAGAGCAGGGATTTCAAAAAATAGAAGAAAAAATTAAAATAAAAATTGACAAGGACGGGAAGGTTTCTTTAGAAGGGGCAGGTGGGGTAGACGAAGGTAAATTTAAATCTAAAGAATATTTTGATAAAAACAAAGATAAAGAACTAAATGAAGTTGATGCTAATGCTTTTAAAGTGGATATTAAAGAACATATTAAAGAAATTAATAAAAAAGAAGAACAACAAGCGAAAGAGAATTTAAGAAAAACCCTAGAATTAGATACAAAATTAAGCAAAGAAGAAGTGAGTGCAATTATCAAAGGGTTTGATAATTCTGTCGAAGCTCAAGCAAAATTAGAATCATTACAAAAAGAAAAAACTAACCTTGAAACACAAAAGGCAAAAATTGAAGAAAAATTAAAAGCATTGCAAGAAAAACTTGATTCAAATGTCAATGTTTCAGAGGAAAATAAGGGTAAAATTGAGAAAGAGCTTCAACAACAGCTAGAACAACAGCTAAAAGATCTAGAAACTCAACAAAAGCAAGCACAAGAACAACAAGAGTTATTAAAAACACAGCTAGAAACTCAACAAAAGCAAGCACAAGAACAACAAGAGTTATTAAAAACACAGCTAGAAACTCAACAGCAAGCAAAAGAAAAAGAACAGCTAACACAACAACAGCTAGAAGAATCTCAACGAAAGCTAGAAGAAGCTCAACAAAAGCTATCACAAGCACAGCAAGAAGCTCGACAAAAGCTAGCAGATCTAGAAACATTGAATAATCAATTACGAGCATTGCAAGAACAGCTAAAACAAAAAGGCCAACAAATCAAACAAATACGAGCATTGCAAGAACAGCTAAAACAAAAAGACCAACAAATCAAACAAATGGAGCAAAACCATTCGCAGAAAGAAGGGGAGAGAGATAAGGAGCTTAAAACTCAAGCAGACCTCAATAGGGAGCTTGAAGTTAAAATAGCAGAAATTACTCGAAATAAAAGATTAGATAGCAATATTGATGCTTTGTTTGACGGTAAGAACCTAAAAGAATTGTATCACACGGCGAAAGATTTTAATGAAATAGGGCAGGCGAATTTAGATTTTGATTATAAGGCGACTCATTATGTGGGTGAATATATACTTGATTTTGAAGATGAAGGACAATCTACATCTAAATCAGCACCATTTGAAACATTAAGAAAATCAATTATTCAAAGCTCTGCAATCAGAGATAAGCACTTAATTTTGCAAGAAGTTTTGCAAGAAAAAGGCTTAATGAATGATGGTTTAAAGGCATATGGCTTTAAAAGCCTAGATCAGTTAATTGATGGCGATAATTTTAAAGATGAATTTAAGGCAGACCTAGAAAGGTTGGGTTTTGTTACAGGAGAGGGTGGTATCTGGACTAAGGTTGAAGGAGACAATGTGGTTAAATACGACACCAACCAGCCTTATGTTAAAGATTTTTTGATTAATGCTTATTATGAAGAAAATTTTAAACAATTTCAAGAAACTTTACAGAAAGAAGTAGATGAAAAAAAATTAACGGAATTAGAAGCATCGGCAGTTGAAAGATATAATGCTAAGCAAAAATTAGAATTTGTTAAGCAAATTAATAATTATAATGCGGTAGTAGAATTTAATAAGACTGAAGTTAAAGGTGCTAATATTGGCAAGAATAAGTTAAACGATTATATTCAAATCGCCGATATCATAACAAATAAGAATCAAAATTATCAAGAAAGGTTTAAATCTGAGCATAATGAAGAGATTCAGAAACTAGAGAAAAGCGCTGCAAAAAAGGGTACGAAAATTGAAGTCGGGGCATCTGCTAGTTTGTTGGTGAATGTAAATGATAAAAATGAACTGGAGGATATTCCTGATGAAAGAGATGTTGTAAATAAAGTACCAACTCTTCTAAAAATTAATAATGCTTTGTTGTATATGATTGGAAAAAATGATACTAATCAAAAGACATCAGATGATTCAGATTTGAAAACATCCAATTCAACGGATGAAAATGCATCATCTAATGCCACTCCAGGTTCACTTATTACACCAGAGGGATTTACAAATCTTCTAACAACTTCTTTAGTAGAATATTTTAAATTATTCAAAACATTGGTTCCATCATCGGATATAAATAATAGTAATTTACTTAACAATAACGATAACAATAAAAATCAGCACAAATTATGAAAAAACCAGTAATTGCAATAATTCCAGATTATCAAAATGGGGCAGAGGGGCAATATTCTGTTAAGCCTCATTATGCTTTGAGATGCAATTATGTTGAAATGCTTGAAAATGCAGGAGCGGTAGTTGTAATTTTGCCTTTTAATCATCAAGCAATTGATGATTATTTAACAATGATTGATGGAATTATGGTAGTTGGTGGCAATTTTGATTTACATCCTAAATTTTATCAACAAGAAATGCACCCCGCAATTAAACTTAATGAAGTGAGGCAAGATTTTGAGTGGGAATTTATGAGCAAAGCCCTCAAAACCAATATGCCGATTCTAGGAATTTGCAACGGTATGCAATTGATTAATATTTTGCATAAAGGTGATGTAATTCAGCATATTCCCGATAATCCGCAATTTATCGATCATGAGCAGAGCCATCATCAAGATTTTAAAGATTATCATAAAGCCTATCATCAAGTAAATATTGATTCTAACTCAAAATTATTCTCTATTGTGGGGAAAGAAAAAATTCACACTAATTCTTCCCATCATCAAGCGGTTGGTAGGTTGGGGGAGGGTTTAGTTGCTTGTGGTTTTGCAATTGATGGAGTTGTTGAGGCTCTTGAAAAAACTAATCACCCTTTTTGTTTGGCGGTGCAGTGGCACCCTGAATTTGTAAGCAGTGAAGTTGATAAAAAAATTTTTGCTAGCTTCGTTGAAGCTTCCAAAATAAAGAAATAACAAGCTGGGTCCCGACTTTCGTCGGGATGACGGAACTAAAAATAATAACAATGAGAAAAAGGTAGTTTATCACCCTCCCCTTGAGGGAGGGTCGAAGGCGGAGCCTTCGGGGAGGGGTAATAATCTTTACAATAAACTCAAAGCCACAATTTTGTTGAAAATACTTCCAACCCCTCACCGAACGGCATTAAGCCGTTCGACTCCCCCTCAAGGGGGGAGTTATTAGATCGAGAAGGAGCTTCAGCACCTTGTGGTGAAGTTATTCCGTTATCATTAGGCCAAGGGGGTTGAAACCCCTTGTTGCCTTCTTTCTAGGGGGCTGAAGCCCATTGTTGCCGAAGGGGGGAGAGAAATGGTTTTACTCAACTACAATGCAATCTGCCTTGTTTTTATGGGTTGCATTGATATATTTAATACAAAATTCTTCTGCCTCAACTTGATTAAAGAAGTTTCCTACTTGTAGGCGATAGAAGGAGCCTTTCTTGCCAAGATTTATTTCTTCGATGAATGGTTTTAATTTGCTAAATATTTTGCCGTGCTCTGTTTTTAGTTTTTGCCAATTTGCCTCTGCAACTGATTTTGAGGACATTGCGGCGATTTGCACTCTAACAATTCTAGCTCTATCTTTCTTTTGATTATCTTCTTTTTGATTTTGCGATAAGTTTTTGATGATGGATCCTTGTTTTTCATTGATGTTTAAAAGACCTCCGCCTTGTGATGAAATTAAGTTTTTTGATTCTTTATTGTTGATATTTTCCGCTTCTTTATCTTTATTTTTTTGATTAAAAATTATGATTTTGCTTTCTTCTGTGTTATGCCTTGATTGAGGTTTTTTTATTATTTCTGAATTTTTATTTTGTAGCTGGTTGCTAATATTTTTGCTATTAAGAATAGGATTTATCTGATAGGAATTTTTTTCTAGTTTTTTTTCTTCATTAAGATTAATAATTTTATTGTCGATAGGTAGTTTGTTGATTTTATCGATATTTGGTATTATTATTTCTTCTGTTGGCAGTAATTTTTCATTATTATTAGCGATAAATTCAACTTTTTCTTCATTTTTTAACATTCCTTGTTCTGGTATTGCTGGTGCTGGGGCATCGATAATATTATGCTTTCCTTTTAACCCTTCTTTATTTTGTCCGAATATATCTTCATAAATTATACTGCTGTTATTATTGCTTGATTTTAGGGTATCTTCATCTTCTGGGAGAATTTTTATAGCAACTATTGGTGAGTGAATTGTTTCAATTTCTTTATTTTCATATATTAATTCATAGCCTTTAAAGCTAATTATAACAAAGAAAGAAATTGATATAGTAAGGCTTAGTAAAATAAAATAATTTTTATTTTTTATTTTTTTGGGCTTTTTCTCAAAATTTTTACGATATCCGAAATCTTCCATAAATTGATTTCTTCTTAATTTAATATTTTTATTATTTCATTTCTTCGCAAGGCTTGATATTAAAGATTTCAAGACCAGTTGCAATAATTTTTTTAGTAGCGAAAACTAATAATAAACGAGAATTAGTTAAGTTGCTATTATTTTTTATAATAAATTTTAATTCATGATTTTCATTGCCTTTGTGCCATAAACTATGAAGTTCAGATGCGAGTTCTTGTAGATAGAAGGCTAATCTGTGTGGTTCAAAGCTTTGAGTTGCCATTTCTATGACTCTAACAAAATTGGCAATTTTTTTAATTAAATTTAATTCTTCTTGATTTGTCAGTAGTTTTAAATTTTCAAGATTAGAATTTTCTAGAATATTATTGATTTTAAATCCTTCCAATTCAGCATTTCTAAGAATCGAACAGCAACGAGCATGAGCATATTGAACATAAAAAATCGGATTGTCTTTTGATTGTTCAACCACCTTAGCGAGGTCAAAATCAAAAGGGGCATCGTTTTTGCGAGTAAGCATAATGAATCGCAAGACATCTGCCCCAACTTCGTCAATAACTTCTCTTGCGGTGATAAAATTACCAGCTCTTTTTGACATTTTTAGTGGTTCGCCATTTTTAATAAATTTTACCATTTGACATAAAATTATTCTTATTGTCGCCTGATCATTAGTTAATGCTTTAGTAACCGCAGTAAGCCTTTTAACATAGCCAGCATGATCGTAGCCCAATGGCATAATAAAAGTTTTAGCTCCTCTTTCAAATTTGCTTAAAATATATCCTAAGTCTCCAGCAAGGTAGGTATAAGAGCCGTCGCCTTTTTTTACAACTCTATCTTGATCATCGCCAAATAATGTGCTTTTAAATATTAATTGATTTTGTGTTGCTTGAGAATCTGATTCTTCTAGTTCTTCATTATTTGTTGCCCCAACTCCTTTATTGGTTTTAGGTAATTCTAGCTTGCCATAATATAATAAATCTAAATCGTTGAGTTTATTGATTGCTTGTTCAATTTTGCCAGTAAGATGTAAATTTTGATATTCAGAGAAATAACTATTATGCTTAATTCCGAGCGAGAAAAGATCTTCTTTAATCATTGCTAGCATTTCATCGAGAATAATTTGCTGGGTTTTGTGGTGAAAATCTTCTTCTTTTGAGTTAATTAAGGAGTCTTGAAAATTATTTTTAATAATTTCGGCAACTTTGATTAAATAATCACCGGGGTAAAGCCCTTCAAAGCTTGGTAATTGATCTTGAGGAATGTTGCATAATTCGCAATAGCGATAATAAACTGATTTTATTAGGGTTTTAATTTGTGAGCCCGCATCGTTGATGTAATATTCTTTTAAAACATTGAAGCCCGTTTTGATTAATAAATTCGCTAATACATCGCCATAAATTGCTCCGCGAGTATGTCCAATATGCATTGGTCCAGTTGGGTTAGGGGATGCATATTCAAGATTAACTTTTTGTTGATTGCCAATATTAGGAAAATGAAACTCATCATTCTTAATAATAGTTAATAAAGCTTGGTGAATGATATTATTATTGGTGAAGATATTGATAAAGCCAGCTCCAGCAATTTCAAATTTATCAACTGAATTTTTAATATCCTCTCTTTCTGAAAGTTTATTGATTAGCTCTTGAGCTAGTAACTTTGGTTGATTAAGGCTTTTTATAGCAGAAAATTTTTTAGAAAAAGTCATTGCAATATTGCAGGCTAAATCGCCATGTGATTGCTCTTTCGCTGGTTCAATGGTAAATTTTTGATAATCATCGCTAGTTATTTCTATTTGATTGGAGCTAGCAATTTGTTGCATTGCCAAGAAAAATAATTCTTTAAAATATTGAAAAATATTATTCATTTTTGATAAAAATTAATTGTGTTATCAACTTTTGTGATTAGAAAACTAAGGTTATGTTTTTTTGATTTTTATATTAGCTTTATTCAATAAAAAGCAATGCCAATCAAGGTAAAGAAGCTTATAATAAGCTAATTTATTGTCAAGATATAGAAAATAAATATAAAATTCTTATAAATATGGTTAAATATTTTGTTTTCTATTTTAATTAGATGATAAGAAAGAAATTGCCTATTAAAAAGATTATCATAAATATTATTTCAATAGATTGTAAAAATATTTAACAATAATAAATAAAACCACCATATTCAACATCAAAACTAATATTATCCAAATATCCAAACAATAAATAAATTTTTGAGTTTTTTGCTTTATTTCTAAAAACATAGCCCGTCCAAATTATTCTAATATATGATTTTTTTAAATATAATTTGCAAAAATATTAACCAAAAGTGAAAGTCAAGTTAAAGATTTTTGTAATATGGTGAAAGAAGCAGAAAAATCAATTACTGAAACCGCCCCATCAAGAACCTTCTAATATTTACAACAAGTGGCTTCAACATTGAGTTTAAATATTATTGACTGGACATTATCAAAAAAGAAATTAGTCAAGAAATTTTTAGTTGCTTTCTTGAGGGGCAGAGCATTGGCGATTGATTTGTGAGCCAATTTTAATTGCTCTGCCAGATTTTAAATCGTCAATTATGTTAAGAAATTTTTCGGTCGTAAGATCTTCGATGAAATCGTCGTTAATTTGTACAATTGGAGCATTAACACAGGCCCCAAGGCATTCAACCTCTTTTAAAGTGAAGAGTTCATCTTCAGTAGTTTGATTAAGTTTAATGCCAAGTTTATTTTCGCATGCTTTGAGAATTTGATCTGCCCCTCTAAGCATACAGGGAGTTGTTTTGCAGAATTGTAAGAGATATTTCCCAACTGGTTGCAGGTTATACATTGTATAAAAGCTTGCAACTTCGTAGACTCTTATTTCGGGAATTTCAAGAATTTTTGAAATAGTTAGAATTATTTCTTTTGAAACCCAGTTGTTATTTTGTCTTTGAGCGAGATCAAGAAGGGGCATTACCGCGGATTTTTTTCTGGCTTCAGGATATTTTGCTAAAATTTCAGCAACGGTTTTTTGATTTTCAGGACTAAAAACGAAACTCATATTTTTATTGATTTTAATTATTTGTGATTATTTATTTTACTTGTTTCCAAACAATTTTTTTGGCAATTAGCATAATTATAAAAAGAATTGATAAGAATATCATGGTTCTAATTCCCATTTTTTTGCGGTGCTCCATTTCTGGTTCAGAAATAAATTGTAAGAAGTTAACAATATCAACTACCATTTGTTCTTTACTAGCAAATGTTGAATCTTTATATTCAATTTGGTTGTCATCGGTTATGGGGGCGGGCATTGAAATTTGTCTGCCTTCAAAATAAGGGTTATAATTTTTTCCTTGAGCTAGGGGGAAGTTGTCTGGAGCATCTTCATAACCAGTAAGAATTGAGTAAATATAGTTTGCTCCATCGTGACGAGCCTTAACAATTAGAGAGAGATCTGGTGGTAGTGCCCCTCCGTTAGCAGACCTAGCCGAGTTGTCGTTAGGGTAGGGGGAAGCGAATTTATCAGAAGGAATGGCTTGTCTTTCAAACATATCGCCATCTTCATTTGGACCGTCGGTAATTTGATATTCGCTAGCAATTTGCTTGACTTCTGCTTCTGTAAAGCCAATTTCATTAAGGTTGCGGTAAGATGCTAATTTTAGACTATGGCAAGAAGAGCAAACTTCTTTATAAATTTGAAAGCCTCTTTGTGCAGATTGCCTGTCAATAGTGCCAAATATACCATCAAAGCTCCATTTTATTTGTTTTGGGTGTAGGGCATTTGTAGAAACTGTTTTTAAATCATTATTTTCTGTATTTGCAAAGGCAATATTATTGAAAAAGAAAATTGCAATAATGAAGCGAATAATTATTGGTTTTGTTAATGAATGTTGCATTTTAGAATAGATAAATTTTTTGTTGAAAATTTTGAATTTTATAATCTTTGATAATAATTCCTTCTTGTTTAAGAAGTGTTATTTTTTTCTCAACTCCTAGGGCATAGCCTCCGATATTTGAGTTGTGATTAACAACTCGATGGCAGGGTGTATTGATAAAATCACGATTTTTTCCAATAATTTTTCCAACCGCACGATAAGCTTTGATCCCCATTTTTTCTGCTATTATTTTGTAGCTAGTTACTCTTCCTTTGGGAATTTGTATCAATAATTGATAAAGGTTTTCTTTATTGATGATGTTCATTTTTACAATGTTTTGATTGGTAATGTTCATCAATTGATTCTGGTAGAGGGAGAGTTTTCTCAAATTTTGGCAAATTAGGTAAGATTATTAAAAAATATGCATAATAATAAAGAGTTGAAAAGCGAGAAGCCCATACATACCAACCTTCGGCAGGTGATTTTCCTAGCCAGCCAAGAAAGATAAAGTTAAGAATAAAAAGCCAGTAAAATTTTTGAAAAATAGGGCGATAAGCACCTGATTTTACTTTGCTTTTATCTAGCCAAGGTAGTGCAAAGAGAATAGCAATTGCTCCAAACATCATAAGAACACCGCCTAATTTATCAGGTATTGCTCTTAAAATAGCATAAAATGGCAAAAAATACCATTCCGGAACAATGTGAGCAGGTGTAACTAATGGGTTAGCGGGAATATAATTATCGGGGTGTCCTAATGAATTTGGATAGAAAAATAAAAAATAGCCAAAAATTAAGAAAAAGAAAACAAAGCCAACGAGATCTTTGATGGTGAAGTATGGGTGAAAAGGAATGATATCTTTTTTACTTTTAATTTCTACTCCTGATGGATTATTGGAGCCAGATTTATGTAGTGCCATTAAGTGAAGCATTACTACAGCAACAATAAGAAATGGCATTAAAAAATGCAGAGCAAAAAATCGGTTAAGAGTAGGGTTATCAACTGAATATCCGCCCCATAGCCATGTAACTATTGCTTTGCCAACTAGTGGAATTGCTGAAAATAGATTAGTGATAACGGTTGCTCCCCAGAAACTCATTTGCCCCCAAGGTAGAACATACCCCATAAAGGCGGTTGCCATCATTAGTAAGAAAATTATTATTCCTATCCACCAGAGAATTTCTCTAGGTGCCTTGTAGGAGCCGTAATAGAGACCTCTAGAAATGTGTGTATAAACAGCAACAAAAAACATTGAAGCTCCAACAGCATGAATATAGCGAATAAGCCAACCATAGCGAACATCTCGCATAATGTGCTCAACCGAATTAAAGGCCATTGCGGTGTTAGGAACATAATGCATTGCCAAGAAAAGCCCGCTAATAATTTGTACTAAAAGAGCGATTCCTGCAATTGAGCCAAGGTTCCACATATAGCTAAGATTTTTAGGGTATGGGTGTTTTAGTAGGGTGTTTTCAAGGGTTGAAATTAAGGGCAGTCTTTCATCGATCCATTTTGCTACTTTTGAGCTTTCAGTGATTGATTTTGGAAGATCGTTTTCAATATGATTTTTATTGTTATTCATAATTTTGTTTTTCTTTTGCGATTTCAGTTATTTAGCCGATTTTGATAAGATTATCGCCGATAAATTCATATGGCGGAACTTCAAGATTCTTAGGAGCTGGGCCTTTTCTGATTCTGCCAGAAGTATCATATTGTGAGCCGTGACAAGGGCAAAACCAGCCTTTATATTCTCCTTGTCCGCCAATTGGTACACAACCTAAGTGAGTGCAAATTCCAATAGTGACAAGCCATTTTTCTTTGCCAAGCTTGATTCTTTTTGAATCCTCTTCAGGATCTTTTAATTCTGATAAACTAACATTTTGTGCTGATGATATTTCTTCTGTGGTGCGGTGTTTGATAAATATTGGCTTGCCTCGCCACATAACCTTTTTTTCTTCCCCTTCTTTTATGTTGCTGATATCAACTTCAATTGATGCAAGAGCTTGAACATCGCTAGAAGGGTTCATACTATCAATAAATGGCAAAACCGCACAAGCGAGACCAACTCCAGCAGTTGCATAAGCCGTTGAAGTAATGAATTTTCTGCGATTATTATTAATTTGAGGGTTTTTTGTTGAATTATTATTACTATTATTCATCTCTTTTTGTTATTTTTTAATAAAGATTTTGCATTTTAAAAAAATGCTAAATAAAATTAGAGGGTTGAAAATAAAGCTTTTTTTTAAAAAAACAATTAAAATTTATTATAAATATTTAATTAATTCTATTTGATAT
>JAJTDS010000038.1 GCA_021298605.1 Rickettsiales bacterium | reverse complement strand
TAATCTAGAAGGATCTTTCTATATACAGGGAAGTATTTTTAGGACTAATATCGTTAATTTAGTTGGTGGCTTTGATAATGATATGACAGGAGATGATATAATACTTCGCACAAAAGTTTTTTTGCATATAAAAAACAATCAAAAATATAATTTTAAAATCATCAATAGATCTTGTTGTTACTACAGGATGCATGGTAATAATGTTCATAAAAATTCCATTAGGCAGATGAAAATAGTTTCTGAATATCTAGAAAAATATTGGCCGCAAAAAAAGTTGCCAAAGATTTTTTTTGAGTGGTTAAAGCATACAATTCGAACAAATTCAATAAATAATCTTGTTAAGATGTTTTGTTATAATAAAACACTATTTAAATCTATTTTTAAGATAAAGATTTTAGGATCTATTTTAAAGAAAATAAAAAAATCTATTAAATTAAAAATAAAATAACCAAAGATGATAAAATCAATAATTAACTTTGAAATTAAAGGCGATGAAAGAGGTAGCCTGATATCGCTGGAAGAAAATAAAAATATTCCATTTGATATAAAAAGAGTTTATTATATTTTTGGTACAAAAATTGGAGTTAGAAGAGGTTTTCATGCTCATAAAAAACTTAAACAACTCCTAGTCTGTGTTTCTGGTAGTTGTAAAGTTCTATTAGATGATGGAAAATCAAAGGAAGAGATATCGCTTGATACTTCAAGCAAAGGTTTGTTAATAGAATCAATGATCTGGCGAGAAATGTTTGATTTTTCACCAGATTGTGTGTCGTTAGTATTGGCTAACGATTATTATGATGAAGATGATTATATTAGGGATTATAATCAATTCTTAAATTTATGCAAAAATTAATTGGCAAAAATATAAATCTTCGTCTTGTAGAAATTGATGATGCAGAATTTATTTTAAATTTGAGATTAGAAAAAGGTAAATTTTTATCAAATACTAACCCAAGTTTTGAAGAGCAGAAAAAATGGATAAAGCTCTACAAAGAAAGAGAATCATTGAAGCAAGAATATTATTTTATTATCGAAAACAAAGATTCTCTGCCAATTGGAACGGTAAGAATTTATGATTTTAAGTTGGATTCTTTTTGCTGGGGAAGTTGGGTGATAAAAAATAACTCTCCCTATTATTTCTCAATAGAATCTGTGATGCTGGTTTATGAATTTGCATTTCAATTTCTTAATTTTAAAAACTCTCATTTTGATGTTAGGAAAGATAACGATAGCGTTGTATCTTTTCATAAAAGATTTGGAGCGAAAATTATCAAGGAAGATGAATTAGACTATTTCTTTAATTTCTCAATTGAGGATTATCAAATTTCAAAAATTAAATATAAAAAATTTTTAATTCAAAATTAAAATGATACCATTTCTTAATCTGCAAAAAATTAATTCTAAATATCAAGAGCAAATCAACCAAGCAACAGCGAGGGTTGTTGATTTTGGTTGGTATATTTTAGGGAAAGAGGTTGAAGCCTTTGAAAATAATTTTGCTCAATATTGTGGTGCCAAACATTGCCTTGGTGTTGCTAATGGTCTTGATGCTTTAATTCTTATTTTTCGTGCCTATAAAGAGCTTGGTTTAATGAATGATGGTGATGAGGTTATTGTTCCTGCCAACACTTATATTGCCTCTATTTTGGCTATTTCTGCCAATAATTTGGTGCCAATTTTGGTAGAGCCTAATATTGCAACCTACAATATTGACACCAATTTAATCAAAGAGAAAATTACCGCTAAAACTAAAGCAATCTTGGCGGTTCATCTTTATGGTAGGGTTGCAGAAATGTCTAGAATCAATGAAATTGCTAAAAAATATAATTTGAAAGTAATTGAAGATTCTGCTCAGGCACATGGAGCCATTGAAAATAATAAAAAAGTCGGTAATTTATCTGATGCCAGTGCTTTTAGTTTTTATCCGGGTAAAAATCTTGGCGCTCTGGGTGATGGCGGATCAATAACAACCAATGATGATAAGCTTGCAGAGGTTATTAAGGCTTTAAGAAATTATGGTTCGCACCAAAAATATCACAATCTTTATAAAATATCTTGATGATGAAAATAAAGAAAGACAAAAAATAGCAAAATTTTATTGTGAAAATATTAACAACAATAGCATTATACTGCCAAATTATCCGCAGAATCAGCAATCTTGTGTTTGGCATTTATTCGTTATTCGTTGCGATAAAAGAGATGATTTGCAAAAATATCTGCTAGAAAAAGGAGTGCAAACTGTGATTCATTATCCGATTCCGCCTCATAAACAAGGGGCTTATCGAGAATTTAATCATTTGCATTTGCCAATTACTGAAAAAATTCATCAAGAAGTTTTGAGTTTGCCAATTTATCCCGGTATTACGGCTGAAGATATGGCTAAAATTGTTAATATAATCAATAATTACTGATTATACTTTTAAAATTAATGCTGTTTAATTTAGATTTTTGCAGTTTGCTATTATTTTAAATATTTTAATAAATATTTTCCAGTAACTGAAGATGAGTTTTTGGCTACTTCCTCGGGGGTGCCTTCTGCCACTATATACCCGCCCTTATTGCCTCCAAATGGTCCAACATCGATTATCCAATCTGCAGTTTTTAAAACATCAATATTATGCTCAATAACTAAAATTGAATTTCCGGCATCGACTAGTTTATGCAAAACTCCTAATAGGCGGTTGATATCTTCAAAATGTAGCCCTGTGGTTGGTTCGTCTAATATGTACAGAGTATCTCCCGTTGCTTTGCGACTAAGTTCTTTGGCGAGCTTGATTCTTTGTGCCTCACCGCCAGAGAGAGTAGTGGCATTTTGCCCTATTTTAATATAATTCAAGCCAACATCGCATAAGGATTTAAATTTTTCGTTAATATGCGGAATGTTAGAGAAAAATTCAGATGCTTCTTCTGTAGTCATGGTTAGGACTTCAGAAATTGATTTATTTTTATATTTTATTTCAAGGGTTTCGCGATTGTATCTCTGACCATTGCAAGATTCGCAAGTAACATAAACATCGGGCAAGAAGTGCATTTCAATTTTTATAACTCCGTCTCCTTGGCAATTTTCGCATCTACCGCCCTTGACATTAAAAGAAAAGCGACCAACTTTATAACCGCGGGCTCTAGATTCTGGTAGAGAGGCATAAAGTTCGCGAATAAAAGTAAAGGCTCCAACATAAGTACAAGGGTTAGAGCGAGGAGTTCTGCCAATTGGCGATTGATCTATTTCAATTATTTTGTCAATTAAATGTGAGCCAGATATTGTGTCATAAGGCCCCGAACTAACTTTACTTTTATTGATAATTTTATTTAATGCAGGATAAAGTGTTTTTATGATGAGGCTAGACTTTCCGCCACCTGATATTCCTGAAACGGCGGTGAATAATTTTAAAGGAATTTTAACGGTAACATTTTTTAAATTGTTGATTTTTGCACCTGCAAGAGTAATTACTTTGCTATTGTCGATTTTTCTGCGAATTTTTGGAATTGATATTTCTGCTTTTCCGCTAAGATAACGACCAGTAATACTATTTTTATCTGCTATTACTTCTTCTGGCAAGCCTTTTGAAATTATTTGCCCTCCGTGAATACCTGCTCCTGGACCTACATCGATAAGATAATCAGCTTCCCGCATCATTTCTTCATCATGCTCAACTACTATAACTGAATTTCCTAGATCTCGTAGATTTTTTAAAGTGCTGATTAATTTATTATTGTCAGATTGATGAAGACCTATTGAAGGTTCATCAAGAACATATAAAACTCCAGATAGTCCAGAACCTATTTGTGAAGCAAGCCTTATTCTTTGTGCCTCACCGCCAGAGAGAGTGCCAGCCTCTCTTTCAATGGTTAAATACTCCAAGCCAACATTTTTGAGAAACCCTAATCTTCTAGTAATTTCTTTCAATAATCTTTCTGCTATTTTATTTTGAGTATCAGTAAGAAATTGCGGTAATTCATCGAACCAATTGAGACAATCTTCAACCGACATTCTGCTTAATTGACCAATATGAATATTATTGATTTTAATTGAGAGCGGTTGTTCGTTTAATCTGTAGCCACAACAAGATTGACATTTGCGAAGAGATTGGAATTTAGAGAGTTCTTCTCTGATTGATTCATTATCGCTTTCGCTAAATCTTCTTTTTAAATTATTAATTATCCCTTCAAACTGTTTATTAACAACTATTGATTTGAGGCCATCTTCTTGACGAATCTCTATTTCTCTGCCTTCGGTGCCATAAAATATTTTTTCTTTTATTGATTTATCGAGCTTTTTGAATGGTGTATCAAGACTAAAATTATATAAATTTGATAAACCTAGCAATATTTGTTGGTATGATTTTTCTTGAATTCCTTGCCAAACTGATATTGCTCCTTGTCTTAGGGATAGATTATCATCTTCAATTATTAGTTCTTCACTAAAGTACCATTCATTTCCAAGACCGTCGCATGTTTTACAGGCTCCAAAAGGAGAGTTAAAAGAAAATAAACGAGGTTCAATATCAGATATTGTAAAACCTGATTCAGGACAACAGAATTTTTCACTGAAAACTAAAATTTGTCCATTTTCTAGGGTTTGATTATTTTTTGATTTTTTATTTTTTTTCGCTTCTTGTTTGTAATCTTCTGGCAAATCAACAATTTCAATATAAAGAAGCCCTTCGGAGATTTTTAGTGCAGTTTCAACCGAATCTGCAACTCTATTGCCTAATTCTTTAGAAATTACTAGCCTATCAATTACTATTTCAATATTATGTTTTTTGTTTTTATCAAGAGTAGGAAGAAGTTCATTAAGATCGTGTATTTTGCCATCAACTTTTATTCTTTGGAAGCCTTGTTTTCTAGCATTCATCATTTCTTTGCGATATTCTCCCTTTTGTCCTCTAACGATTGGCGCTAAAATATAAAGCTTAGTTTTTTCTGGTAAGGCAAAAATTTTATCAACCATTACTGATGCAGATTGGCTCTCAATTGGTAAGTTAGTGGTTGGAGAATAAGGCACTCCAATTCTTGCAAATAATAAACGAAAATGATCGTAAATTTCTGTAACTGTTCCAACTGTAGATCTTGGGTTTCTAGAAGTAGTTTTTTGATCGATTGCAATTGCAGGAGAGAGCCCTGTTATTGATTCAACATCTGGTTTATCTTGCATATCAAGAAATTGCCTCGCATAAGAAGAGAGGCTTTCAATGAACCTTCTTTGACCTTCTGCATAAATTGTATCAAATACAAGAGATGATTTTCCTGAGCCACTAAGACCAGTTACAACTACTAGTTGATTTTTGGGTATTTCAATATTAACATTTTTTAAATTATGCTCTCTAGCACCAATTACCCTAATGGTTTTTTCTTCATTAATTGACATTTTAATCTTAAATTATTTTATTGTTGAATCAATATTTAGAACAATTTGAAAGCAAAAATAACCAGCCAAAAAAATAGCTTTGATTATTATTTTAAAGATATTTAGGCAAAATTAATGCTTGCTTCAATAAATATTGATATTTTATTTTTTCGTTGCAAAATTGAAATATTCTATCATTGATAAAGCAAAATAATAATTCTTGTTAACAAAGCAACTAAAAAGCTTTATTTTTTAAATTTTTTTTTCTAACTTTAAAAAAATGAATTTATTTTTTGATTTTTACAATTTGCCTTTTTACAATAAAGTTAATTGATAATCATGTTTAACCAGCATCTTCATATTTACTGAAATGCTTAAATTAATATCTATAAAATTAACTTAAAAATAATTAATACATGTCTGTAAGTAAAAATAACAAAGAATTTGCAAAAAAAACCAAGACAAGCATCGAATCTCTTAGCTCTAAAGATATTTTGAATTTCTATCGCGAAATGCTATTGGTTAGAAGGTTTGAAGAAAAGGCGGGTCAACTATATGGAATGGGCTTAATCGCTGGTTTTTGCCACTTATATATTGGTCAAGAAGCTATTTCTAGCGGAATGAGACACACAATGATAAAGGGAGACAAAGTCATTACAACCTATCGTGACCATGGGCATATGATAACCGCAGGTTCTTGTCCTAAAAAAATTATGGCTGAATTAATGGGTAGAAGGGATGGTTCTTCAAAGGGCAAGGGTGGTTCAATGCATTTATTTGACATTGAAAAGCATTTTTATGGCGGCCATGGTATTGTTGGTGCATCAGTTCCAATTGGTGCAGGTTTGGCATTTGCAGATAAATATCTTAGCAACAATAATGTAACCTATTGTTATTTTGGTGATGGCGCTGCTCATCAAGGTCAAGTTTATGAAGCCTTTAATATGGCAAAATTATGGGATCTTCCCGTTTTATTCATTATCGAAAATAATCAATATGCAATGGGAACCTCTCTCAAAAGAGCATCTTCAATTGATGAATTATACAAAAGAGGAATCGGATTCAATATTCCTGGTAAAAAAATTAATGGCATGGATATTTTTTCAGTTATCGAAGAAGGGCAAAAAGCCGTTGATTTTGTTAGAAGTGGCAATGGTCCAATGATTCTTGAAATGGACACCTATCGTTATCGTGGTCATTCAATGTCTGATCCAGCAACATACCGCAGTAAGGAAGAGCTTAATTGTAAAAAAGAGCAAGACCCTATTGAGAATCTACGAAACCATATTTCTTCAAAAAACATCGCTAAAGAAGAAGAAATAAAAGCAATCGAAAATGATATAAAAAATCAAATTACTGATATTGTTGAATTTGCAAAAAATAGTCCAGAGCCTGATGAATCAGAGCTTATGACTGAAATATATGTTTAAATTTATAGAATATAAATAATTAATTAACCTCAAGAAATAACAAATTATGGCAGTTAGAAAAATAACCGTTCGTGAAGCGCTTCGCGAAGCTATGTCCGAAGAAATGAGAATTGATGGCAAGGTGTTTGTAATTGGAGAAGAGGTTGCAGAATATAATGGTGCCTATAAAATAACTCAGGGTCTATTAGCTGAATTTGGAGCAAAAAGAGTTATCGATACACCGATAACCGAGCATGGATTTGCTGGTTTAGCAGTTGGTGCTGCTTTTGTAGGTCTTAAGCCAATTGTTGAATTTATGACTTTTAATTTTGCGATGCAAGCAATCGATCAAATTGTCAATTCCGCTGCCAAAACTAATTATATGTCTGGCGGACAAGTTCGTTGCCCTATTGTTTTTCGTGGTCCAAATGGTGCTGCCGCAAGGGTTGGAGCTCAACATTCTCAATGCTATGCATCTTGGTATGCTTCTATCCCTGGTTTAAAAGTAATAGCTCCTTACAGTGCATCCGATGCTAAAGGGCTATTAAAATCAGCAATTAGAGACTCTAATCCAATAGTTTTTCTTGAAAATGAAATAACTTATGGCTTTTCTTTTGAGGAGGAATATGAAGAAGATCATTTAGTTGAGATAGGTAAAGCAAAAATTTTAAGAGAAGGTTCCGATATAACAATTATTGGCTTTTCTCTTGTTGTAAAATATGCATTAGAGGCAGCCGAAGAATTAGAAAAAATAGGCATTTCTGCTGAAGTAATCGATTTAAGAACAATTAGACCTATTGACCGCGAAACAATAGTTAATTCGGTTAAAAAAACCTCTCGTTGCATTACCGTTGAAGAGGGTTTTCCTTTTGGTTCAGTTGGCAGTGAAATATCCTCTATATTAATGGACGAGGCATTTGATTATCTCGATGCTCCTGTTAGAAAATTAGCATCAATTGATGCTCCATTACCTTATGCAGCAAATTTAGAGCAGTTAGCTTTGCCAAAAGCCAAAGATATTATTGCCTTAGCTAAAGAGCTTTGTAATAAATAAAACATTGATTCAATGAAAAAATCTCTACAAAATTTTATCATCAATTATAAAATTAGCAAAGGGGTTTTTATTAGCTATTTCATTAGCTTTGCACTGATTTTTTATTTCTCATTTTTTGCAATGTTTGGCAATAAAGGAATTTTTACTCTTATTGCTCTCGATAGTCAAATTGCAAAAAAAGATATAATTGTGCAAGATTTAGAAAATAAAGTTAAAGCTAAAGAAGCAATGGTTTCCGGAATGAAGCTAGATTCTCTTGATCTAGATTTATTAGATGAGCAATCTCGTAAAATTTTAGGTTATATAGGAAAAGGTGAATTGGTAGTATATCAAAATCAATAGTAATCTTTTAATTGATAAAACTAACTTATTATTTGAATAATTTAAAAAACATCTCAATGTCTCCAATATTACTAGCAGAAATAAAAAGGAAAATATTTCATCTTTTTATATTATCAATCCCCTTATTGTTCTATTTTTGTGGAAAAAAAATATTAATTCTATTTTTTGCGGTCAGCGGTTTAGTATTAGCTATTGACTACTCAAGAAGAAAATCAAATCTTGTGCAAAAATACTTTTTAATGTTTTTTAAATCGCTATTAAGAGAATCGGAGCTTGATGGTTCGAAGCTTTGTTCGACTAGCTATCTAGCAATTGCAACTTGCATAACTTTTACTGTTTTTAAGCCTTCGATTGCAATGATTGCATTTTTTATTTTAGCAATATCAGATGCTTCCGCCTCTTTGATTGGCAAATCAATAAAAAGTAAGCCATTTTTTGAAAAATCTTTTTATGGATCTTTGGCATTTGCAGTTACCGCGGTAATAATTGCAATATTTGGAGGAGTCTTTTTTAAAGCAAGTTGGTTATATTATATTTTTGCAATTTTTTCTGCACTGGCAATTACCGCAATTGAAGCAAGACCCTCTCTTTTTGATATTGATGACAATCTTTCTATTCCAGTAGGTTTTGCAATGTTGATAACCTTTTTTGATTTAATGTGGAATATTATCTAATAATTATAATTTATGATAAAAACTATTGGTATTATTGGTGGCGGACAATTAGGAAAGATGATCAGCCACTCCGCTCAAGAACTTGGCTTCAAAACATTAATATTTAGTGATGTTGCAAATTCTTGTGCAGTTTCAACTTCAAATCAATCAATTATTGCAAATTATGAAGATGAATATGCACTAGAAAAATTTGCTTCCGCTGTTGATGTTGCAACTTTTGAGTTTGAAAATATTCCATTTTCAACAATTGATTATTTGACTAATAAGACCAAAATATTTCCTAATGCTAATATTTTGAAAATTGCTCAAAATCGCCTACTCGAAAAAAATTTTCTAAATTCTCAAAATATTGATACAGTAAGATATTTTGAAATTAATAACCTCAAGCAATTACAAGATAAATTAGTTGATTTTAATGGTTGTGGAATTTTAAAAACTTCAATGATGGGTTATGACGGCAAAGGGCAAATAAAAATAGAAAACCACATGAATGTTGAAGAGGCCTTCAAAGCCCTTGGCAATGCTGAAAAGATTCCTTTAATTTTAGAGGAGTTTTGTGCTTTTGACGGCGAGATATCAATAATTATTGCTAGAAGCAGAAATCAAATAGCCTCATTTGCCCCTTTGAAAAATATTCATAAAAATGGCATATTGTCAAAAAGTATTTTTCCTTGTGGATATAGTAAAAATATTATCAATAATGCAGAAATAATAGCTAAAAAAATAGCTACAGAGCTTGATTTAATAGGGATCTTGGCAGTTGAATTTTTTGTTGTTGGTGAAGAATTGTTAGTTAACGAAATTGCTCCTCGTCCTCATAATTCTGGGCATTTTTCAATGGATGGTGCATCTATTTCACAATTTGAGCAATTGATTAGAGCAATTACAGGCTTGAAACTTGGTTCTCCAAAATTTTATTTTGAAGGATTTATGCAAAATTTAATTGGTGACGATGTTAATAAAATAAATGAATATTATCATGAAAATAATGCAAGAATTTATTTATATGGCAAGGGAAAGCCTAAGGCAGGAAGAAAAATGGGGCATATTAATTTTTTAACTAATAAAATATAAAATTTCTAAATATCTTACCAAACACCAGCTTGTGACTCCTCCTCATTTGGTTCTTCAATATTTTTTGAGGATTTTGTTTCATCATTAGAATCTTCTGTTTTTGTTATGTCTTGAGATGTTTGATTATTTAGCTCATTTTTATTTTCAATTATAGAATTATTGTCTTCTTCTTCATCTTCTTCACTCATTTCTTCATCAACCTTAAATGCTTCAGAGAATAATCTTTCTTTGGGAGTTGAAGGGCTAGGCTCCTTTCCTGTCATTCTGTCAATTTTTACTAATTTAACTGTATTTGGAATGCGAAATGGTTTTGAAGGCTGATCTTTAAGAGCTTCTTTCATAAAGTTAATAAAAATTGGCAAGGCAATAGATGCTCCCGTTTCTTCTTTGCCAAGGCTTTTTGGGTTATCAAAACCAACATAAACACCAACCACTAAATCTGGAGAAAAGCCAACAAACCAAGAATCATAAGAGTTGTTAGTGGTTCCAGTTTTACCAGCAATAACTTTACCAATTGATTTTGCACTTGCTGCCGTTCCTCTTTCAATAACACCTTGCAACATTGAAGTAATTTGATAAGCGGTTGCAGAGTCAGTTATTTGCTCTCTATTATCTTCTAATTCAGGTGCTTTAATATTGCTACTCATTGCCCCACTTTCGTTAATAATACATTCTGGACATTTTCTTTTGTCTAGACGGTAGATAATTTTTCCATTTTTATCTTGCACTTTTTCGATCATTGAAGGTTTGATTAATTTTCCGCCATTTGCCATCATTGAATATGCGGTAACCATTCTTATCAGGCTTGTTTCAACAGATCCAAGAGCTAAAGAATATATTTTTTGTGGATTATCGCTAACTCCGAATCTTTTTACTACCTCGGCAACCTTATCTAGACCAACTGCATCGGCAACTTTAACAGTAGTGACATTTCTTGAAGTTTCTAAGCCTGTTCTTAATGTTGTTGGACCGTAAAATTTATGAGAATAATTGGTTGGGGTGTAAGGAGGCATTCCTATTCCTTGATTAAAAGAAGTTTCTTCATCGATAATTATTGTAGCAGGATTCATACCATTTTCAAGAGCCGCTATATAAGCAAAAGTTTTCATGGTTGAACCGGGTTGTCTTAATGCTTGAGTGGCACGATTAAATTGATTTGGCCCATCAACATAACCACCCATCATTGCCAGAACCCTTCCTGTATGAGGATCCATTGCAATAAAACCGCCATTAACTTCAGGTAATTGTTTTAATGTATAGCGATCATCTTTGTTATTTTTTTCAACAAAAATGACATCGCCAATTTTTAAAACATCACCTATTTTTTTAACGGCTGGACCAACTCTATCGGCATTTATATGTTTTCTTGCCCATTTTAAAGAGTTAAAATCGATAGTTCCAAGGTTGCCATTTTCAATGCCAATGCTGGCAATATCTTTATTTATGGAAAGGACTATAGCCTTGTTCCAAGTTGATTTATGAGGCTTATCTATTTCTATTTTTCTTAAATTTTCTTGCCAATTACCAGTGGTTTCAACATTTCCTAATGATCCACGATAGCCATTTTTTTGGTCGTAATTTTCAATTCCAATGTTAAAGAATTTTTCAGCAATTGTTTGTAATTTTGGTTCAAGAGTTGTATTTACAACAATTCCACTTTCAAAGACATTGTCAGATCCATATAATTCAGTTAGTTCTTTTTTTACACTATCAGAAAAGAAATCCGCTTTTGTGATTTCTTTTTCTGGTTTTATTTTGAGATCAATTGGTTTTTCAATTGCCATCATTCCTTCATCTTCTTTGATAAAATTATTTTTTATCATTCTTTCAATTACCCAATTTCTTCTGATTTTTGCTTTTTCAATATTTTTTCGCGGATCAAGTTTTGAGGGGGCCTTTGGCAATGTTGCAAGCAAGGCATTTTCTTCAATTGTGAGATCATTAATTGATTTATCAAAATAAACCTGTGCTGCCGCCGCAACTCCGTAAGCTCCAGAGCCAAGATATATTTGATTTAGATATAGTTCAAGGATTTTATCTTTAGGAATAACTTTGCTAATTTTTCTAGCAAGAATTACCTCTTTTACTTTTCTTTCAATTGTTCTTTCATTGGTGAGTAAAAAGTTTTTTACTACTTGTTGAGTTATGGTTGAGGCACCGCCGAATCTTTCATCTCGCTTGAAGATGGAAAAAATATTTTGAATTGTGGCTCTAAAAATAGCATATATATTAACTCCAGAATGTTGATAAAATTGATCATCTTCCGCCGCTAGAAATGCATTAATAAGGTTTTTAGGCATATTTTCAATTGCAACAAATATTCTTTTTTCTTTAGAAAATTCGCTAATTAAAGTGCCATCCGAAGCATAAAGACGAGTTGTTATTATTGGATTATACTCTTTTAATTGTTGATAATCTGGTAAATTTTTGCCATATTTATTAAATAAACTAATTATTTATAAGCATTGGCAATCATTTCATTGGTTTCTAGGCTATTGGAAATTAATTTATATACAGAATCTCTAATTCGATAATGTAAACTGGTTAGAGGTTCTCTGACTACCAATTGACCCTCAATATTGTGTCTTAAAATTTCTAATGGTCCATCGCAACAGGTTGCAATTATTGGTTTTTTATATTTCATTGCTTCAAGAATAACTAATCCAAATGGTTCAGAAACTGAAGGTAAGATAAAAATATCAATTTCGCTAAAAAATTTCTTTTTATCCTCTATCCAGCCAAGAAATTCAACTGCTTCAGGTTCAATTTCAAGCTTCTTAATTAAATGCTGAAGATAAGGAAGGTAAGGTCCAGACCCTGCAATTTTAAGAAGAAATCTATAATCCACAACTTCTTGTCTTAGTAAATCTAGTGCTTTAATTACATAATCAAAGCCTTTGCTTTCATCAACCCTGCCAATTACACCCAATGTTATTACTGGTTTTTTATCAAAATTAACTGGTTCAAAATAATCACTAATATTTGAAACTTCAATTCCATTATACATAACAAAGCTACGATTCTCAGGCTGTCCCGCATCAATAGTGCGATAAAATATTTGTTTGTTAATTGAAAATATAAGGTCACAACCAATTGATCTTTTTATGTTATTGCTATGATTTACAGCTATTTGGAAAATTTTTTTTTGTTTAATTTTTTTAATTGCCTTGCGACATAATTGAGTTGATCTGCCAGCATGTGAAAAAACTACATCAATGTCAAATTGATTAAAAATATTTTTTAAATTTTTTATTGCCAGAAGATCAATATAGCCAAAATTATTTTTAATTTTTACAATCTTAACTCCAATTGTTGAAATTTTATCAATATAAGGAGCATCCTCTCTAACTATTGCAATTACTTGATGTCCTAATTGATGAAGCAATAGAGAGTAGTCATAAAAAACTTGCTCTAAACCACCATTTCTATTAGTAAGTAAAATATTAACGATATTCATTGATTTTGCGATTATTTTATTTGTAAAGTGTTATTTTTTGCAAAAATTAATTTACAGTGCTTTTTTAATTGTTAAAAATGCAAATATGTTATTTGATTAAAAAAATCTTTTAAATTAAGTTAATCATTATTTTATTTACTAGTTAATCCATTGCAATAGTTTTTCTTAAATTTTAATACTTATGACTAAACATTCTTCATCTCTTAAAAATATTTTTGAATATTTACCGCTTATTATTTTTTTTATAATCTATAAAACTCAACATTCGATATATCTTGCAACAATTACATTGATTGTTGCCACAATTATTTCCTCAGCAACAATATTTTTTACCAGCAAGAAATTGCCTATCGTTTCTTTGTTTTCTGCCTTTATTGTTGCTATTTTTGGAGGTCTTACTATTATTTTTGATAATGATATTTTTATTAAATTAAAGCCAACAATTATTAATTTAATATTTGCGACTATATTGATTTACGGGCATTTAACTAAGAAGCCCTTACTTTCTTATTTACTTGGAGAGCAGATCAAAATTTCTGATGATGCTTGGATTAAGCTTTCTCATAGATTTGCCATTTTCTTTTTGTTGCTTGCGATATTAAATGAAATAATCTGGAGAAATTTTACTACTGAATTTTGGGTTAATTTTAAAGTATTCGGAATGATGACTATATCATTTATTTTCACTATTTCGCAGGCTGGCTTTATAATCTCAGAAAATAAAAAAATAACTAACAATGTTCAATAATTTACAAGAAATTATTAGTAAAATAAAATTTAATAATAATGGTTTGGTGCCCGCAATTACACAAGAAGCTACAACTAAAAAGATTTTAATGATGGCTTGGATGAGTAAGGAGAGTTTAGAAAAAACTGTAAATAGCGGTTTAGTAACTTATTTCTCAAGATCAAGAAATGAAATATGGCAAAAGGGAGCAACTTCTGGAAATTATCAAAAAGTTGTTAAAATAGAGGCGGATTGCGATTTTGACTGTTTGTTAATCACTGTGGAGCAAGTTGGTAATGCTTGTCATACGGGGGAATATAGTTGTTTTTTTAACCAGATATAATATCAATTGTTACTATTTTATCTCTTCATTCTTTCGCGAAACGAAGAAAAGTCGTATAATATTTTGACTATTCCACCGCATTATCAAAAAAATAAAACACCTAAAATTCTACTCTTCATCAAATATTTGCTCAACTGCAATAATTTCAGGAATGTAATGTTTTAACATTTGTTCTACTCCGCTTTTAAGTGTAATGGTTGAGCTAGGGCAACCGGAGCAAGAACCCTTTAAATGTAGCTTTACAATCCCATCTTCAAAACTGTGAAAGATTATGTCGCCTCCATCCATTGCTACTGCTGGTCTAACTTTAATATCTAATAATTCTTTAATTTGTTTTACTATTTCGCTATCATTATCATTTACTGAATGTGAGTTTTTACTATCTTCATCAATACCTTCAAAGATTATCGGTTTATTACCTACAATAAAATCAATTATGGTGGCGATAATTTCAGTTTTAATTGCCTTCCAATCTGTGTCATCATTTTTAGTAATGACTATAAAATCTTTGGCAATAAATATTGATTCTATTGCTTTTATTTCAAATAATTGTAGTGCCAAAGGAGATTTACTAACAGCTTGTTTTTGATTTTTAAATTCAAAATTTCCTGCTTCAGTTATGATATGTCCGTCTGCAATAAATTTTAAAGTTGCGGGATTAGGAGTCTGTTCGGTTTGAATAAACATAAAGTGTTATTTAGTTATTATAAGGCAATTAATTTAAATTCTCGCTATTTGTTGCAATTTGATTATTGGCAAAATAATTATTTGCAAATTCTATAAAATCTGATGTGGTTTGTTTCATTGGTTGATTGCGATTCGTCATAAAGCAAAAAGAGATATTGCCAAAAATATTTTTTAAAGATTTGCAAATAAAATTATCTTCAAATAATTTTAAATTTATCTTGCAATCAATGCCAACTAAATTTTTATTATTAGCGATTAAAGATTTTATTGCCTCAATATTTGAATTTTCAAGCTCGATAATAAATTTTTTATTATCGCTTTTTAAATATTGGGAAATTAATTGATTTTCTAGATCGTCATTTTTTATTTTAATAATATCAAGATTTTCTAGCTCTGTAATTGATGTAATTTCGCTATCATTGAGGTTATTATTGTTTTTATTAGCTATTAATATTGGTTCAAAACTTGCAGAATCAATGTAATTGATCCAATTATCGCGCTTAATTAATTTTGGATAAAAAATTAAGTCAATTTGGTTATTTTTTAAGGCTTCAATGGCTGAGTTTAAATTGATAAAAGAAATATTAATCAAGTTTATTGAATCTTGGCGAATAAAATTGGCGACAATATTTGAAATAGATGAAGCCATCAATCCATGAACAGCAATGCTGACTTTACGGCTATTTACAGAGTTTTTATGTGAAAGAAAATTTTCTACTATCGATTCAAAGTTCTTCATTAATGGGCCTGCGATTTCATAAAATTGCTTGCCTTCATAAGTTAAGGTTAAAGGTTTAGAAGATCTATTTAAGAGAGTAATTCCCATATCTCTTTCCAAGGATTGGATTTGTAAAGTAACGGTTGATTGATTGACCTCCATAATTTTAGAAGCTTTTGATACACTTCCCAATAAGGCGGTGTAATAGAAGCCCTTAATTTGTTGGAGGCGATTTTTTTTATAGTGAAACTCATTTTGATTTTTGTTCATATATTTAAATATTAAAATAATGTTTTATTTATAGATTGTTGAAGCCCTCTGTTCAAAAGCATTAATCATTTTCTCGCTAGCGATTCCAAATACCAAGCCTATCATTTTTTGTAATAATAGTGAATTAAATTCGAAATTGATAAAAAAAGATATTTCGCAATTTATAGGTTTTTGATTTTCGCTGTTAATATTTTTGTTATTGTTAAAATTATTAATATCTTGTATTTTCCAATGGTTATTTAGTTTTTTGAACGGCCCTTCAATTGCATTCACATCAATAGTAAAATAATCAAAACCATCAATATTGCTATAATTTGATTGTACATCAGAAGTATATTTTTGTGAAATCCCCTTAAAATTTACAATCATCAATGCTTGTAAATGATGTTCATTGATTGTGTTAATGATTTTTGTCTCTTTACACCATGGTAGAAACAAGGGATATTTTTCAATATCCATCACTAAATCAAACATTTCTTTAGCCGAATGGTTTAATATTTTATTTTTATTAAATTGGAACATTGAGTATAAAATACTTGATTTGTAATATTGTTAAATATTTTTGCAATTATTTTTTAAATAACTAACATTCGCCCTCTTTCTTTATCTATTTCTGCAAAAACATCTTCCCAAGTTCCTGTGGTAGAAGCCTTACTATATTCAGTTACTCTATTTTCGAAGAAGTTGGTATGCTCGACTCCATTTAATATTTCATCAAGCCAAGGAAGCGGATTATCATCAATCATGTAAATATCTTTTAGCCCTAGTTGATTAAGCCTGCGATCAGCGATATAGCGAATATATCTTTTAACTTCGCGAGAGGTTAGACCTTCAATATTTCCAGTTTCAAATGCTAGATCTATAAAAGCATCTTCAAAATGCACTATAGTAGCACATGCTTCATAGAGGCGACTTTTCAATTCTTCATCCCATACTTCTGGATTTTCTTGCACAAAAGTACGAAATAATTTTATGATTGAATTAGTGTGTAATGTTTCATCTCTAACCGACCAAGCAATAATTTGACCCATTCCTTTCATTTTGCCAAATCTTTGGAAATTAAGTAGAATTGCAAATGAAGCAAATAGTTGTAAACCTTCGGTGAAGCCACCAAATACTGCCATGGTGGTGGCGATATCTTTTTTGCTGTCCGAGCAAAATTGTTGCATATAATCATATTTATCTTTCATTTCTTTATATTTCATAAATGATTGATATTCAGTCTCTGGCATGCCAACTGTATCTAACAAATGAGAATATGCCGCAATGTGAACTGTTTCAATATTTGAAAAAGCAGCTAGCATCATTTGGACTTCGGTAGGTTTAAAAACCTTGCTATAATGCTTCATATAGCAATTATTAACCTCTATATCTGCTTGAGTAAAAAAACGAAAAATCTGGGTTAGTAAAGATTTTTCGCTAGGAGTAAGATTATGCTTCCAGTCCCTAACATCGTCTGCAAGCGGAACTTCTTCTGGAAGCCAGTGAATTTGTTGCTGTTTTAGCCAAGCATCATATGCCCAAGGGTAATTAAAGGGCTTATAAATTGGTTTGGAATCTAGTAAAGACATAAATTTATTAATTCGCTGTTTTTGTTAATTGATTAACAATAAGTAGTATTGTTTTATTAATAAAAACACTATATGTTGTTTTTTAATATGCAATATTAAAATTAAAAAAAATATTTTTCCTAAGTAGAAATGCTGGATATAAGCTTCTGCTTAATATTTTTTTTAGGCAATGCAATTATTAAACCGCATAAAATTATTAAAGATCCTATAGCGGTTAGTAAATCAAGCTTTTCATCAAAGATAAAATATCCAATTAAGGCAGAAAAAATTAGGCGAGCAAAATCAAAGGGTTGAACTATTGATAAATCGGCTTTACTATAAGATTTAGAGAGTAAAAAATAAGATAAATTAGAAATTATTGCCATTGAAATCAATAAAAATATAGCCTCAACAGTTAATGGTTGAATATAAAAGCTACCAAAGGGTATTGACAAAATAGTCATAATAGTTGTTAAATAAGCAACAACATTTATAGGCTTTTGAGAGGCACTAAGAATTTTAGTTAAAATGTTAGAAATTGACCAACAGCAAGCAGAGGCAATCATTAATAAATAAGCAATGTTAAATTCTTTGAACCCAGGCCTAATAATAATCAACACCCCAATAAATCCAATAATTATAGATATCCAGTTTTTGATATTAATTTTTTCTTTTAAAAAAATGATTGCAAATATTGTAGTTAAAGAAGGGACAATAAAGCTAATTGAAACTGCATCGGCGATTGGTATCATTGAAACTGCATAAAACCAC